>NZ_AYMF01000009.1:0-63850 GCF_000633435.1 Achromobacter sp. DH1f
TTCGCTCCGGACTACCCCGTCCTCATCCTCGTCCGCCTTCGGCTCCCTACGGATTCCGTCGGGCGCATCTACACGCCCCGCCCTTACCGCCCACCAACGCAACAGGCTCACAGGATTTGAATCTTGCCGGATGCTGGGACGGGTGGTGTGCTTGGCGTTTTTGCCAGCGGCGGGGGGAAGAGAGAGATCTTGCGGGGCTCGCCCCAGGCCGGCCGCGCGGGCGGCCTTTTGGGGCTTACACGCCGTCTTGCGTCGTGGCACTGCGGGCTATGCGCCTGACGCGCAAGCAGCATCGAGCACCACCACCATCAGCGCGCAGCGAACACCATCACGACGCACCGCAATGCGAAAGCCCCAAAAGGCCGCCCGCGCGGCCGGCCTGGGGCGAGCGACGCAAACCTCTCCGCCCCCAACAGTTCTAGCGGCATCTCATTTCTGCACGCTCGTAGCCGAGGGCGAGGGGCTTCGTGGTGGCGGGCAACCTCGATGCGCCCGAGGGAATCTGAAGGGAAGGCCGAAGGCCTGGACGAAGATGACGACGGGGCAGTCCGGAGCGAAGGCTCCGGACCGCAATCGTGGGCGCCCGCCACCACGAAGCCCCTCGCCCTCGGCGGCCTACGAAGATCAAAACGACAAAAAAACCCAAAGTCCTTAAGTCTTAACCGACCGATGCCGACTAATACTCATCATGATCCCGAATGCTATGCCCATTGTGAAGAGGGCTGTGCCGCCGTAGCTCATGAAGGGGAGTGGCACGCCCACCACTGGCAGGATGCCTGTCACCATGCCCACGTTCACGAACACGTAGATGAATAGCATCATCGTCAGCGCGCCGGATAGCAGGCGGCCGAATTGGGATGAGGCGCGGGACGCGATCGTCAGGCCGCGGGCCATCATCAGGCCGTACAGCACCAGGATCGCGATGCCGCCGTACAGGCCGAATTCCTCGGCGTAGACCGCGAAGATGAAGTCGGTCGTGCGTTCGGGGATGAAGTCCAGGTGCGTCTGCGTGCCCTTCATGTAGCCCTTGCCGTACACACCGCCCGAGCCTACCGCGATCATCGACTGGATCGTGTGGAAGCCCTTGCCCAGCGGGTCGGAACTGGGGTTGAGCAACGTGCAGACGCGATGCTTCTGATAGTCGTGCAGCACCACCCAGTTGACGTCGGGTTCGCAGAGCTGGTCTTCGTAGTAGACCAGCGTACCAATGCCGATGATGCCGGCCAGCATGACGGGGACCAGCAGCTTGAATGACAGGCCGGCGAAATAGATGACGAAGAAGCCCGCGCCAAACACCAGCAGCGCGGTGCCCAGGTCGGGCTGCAGCACGATCAGGCCGAACGGCGCGGCCAGCATGGCGGCGGCGGCCAGGAAGTCGCGGATGCGTACCGCGCCCTCGTGGCGCTGGAAGTACCAGGCCAGCATCATGGGCACGGCGATCTTCATCATCTCGGAGGGCTGGATGCGGGTCACGCCCAGGTTCAGCCAGCGGGTCGCGCCCTTGCTCGTTTCGCCGAAGAATTCCACGCCCAGCAGCAGCACCACGCCCACCACATAGAACGGCAGCGCCAGCTTCATCAGCCACTTGGGCGGGATCAGCGCCATGATCCACATGGCAAAGAACGCGATGATGAAATTGCGCGACTGTTCGGCGAAACGCCAGTCGGTGCCGCCCACCGCCGAATGCATGACCGTCAGGCCCAGCGCGGCGAACATCATCAGGATGGCCAGCAGCGGCCAGTCAAACGCCGTGAAGACGCGCAACAGGATCAGGCCGAGACGCTTCATGGTCGGCGCACCACGTCGGAAGTAATGGTTTCAACAGTGGCCAGCGGCACATTGCGGTCCGGCCGCACGATCTTGTCCTGCCGATCCTTGGCCAGCCAGTAGTCGAACACCTTGCGGGCGACCGGAGCGGCCACGCTGGCGCCCCAGCCGGCGTTCTCGACGATCAGCGAGACGGCGATGCGCGGGTGTTCGAGCGGCGCAAAGCCCATGAACAGCGCGTGGTCGCGCAGGCGTTCGTCGATGGCGCTGGCGCGGTAGTGGCCGCCGCGCAGGCTGAACACCTGGGCGGTGCCGGTCTTGCCCGCGGCCTGGTACGGCGCGTTGGCAAAGGCACGGCGTGCCGTGCCGGCACGGACCACGTCGGCCATGGCGTTCTTGATGACATCCACGTTGGCCTGCTTGAGCGGGATGCGGTAGTCGGGTGCAGACTCGGTGGGCTTGGCCACGCCGGTGCGCGGATCTCGCACCGCGTGCACCAGGTGCGGGCGGCGGTACAGGCCATTGTTGGCCAGCGTGGACGTGCCCTGCGCCAGCTGCAGCAGCGTGAAAGCGTTGTAGCCCTGGCCCACGGCCACCGAAATGGTTTCACCGGCGTACCAGCGCTGGCGGTCCTTGTCTTTGTAGGCCGAGCGCTTCCAGTCGGTAGAGGGCAGCACGCCGCGCTTTTCGCCTTCGAGGTCGATGCCGGTGATCTGGCCGAAGCCGAACTGCTTGGTGAAATCGTGCAGCGCGTTCACGCCGATTTCGGGCCCCAGCGAATAGAAGTAGGTGTCGGACGACACGACGATGGCTTTGTGCATGTCGGTCATGCCGTAGGCCGCGCCGCCCGCGTTGCGGAATTTCTGGCCACCGAACTCGTAGTAGCCAGGGTCCGAAATGCGGTCGGTGGCGCGGCGCTTGCCCAATTCCAGCGCCGCCAGGCCCACGAAGGGCTTGTAGGTGGAACCGATGGGATAGGTGCCGTAGAGCGGGCGGTTGATCAGCGGGTGGTCCGGCGATTCGTTCAGCATGCGCCAGTTGTCCACGTCGATGCCGTCGACGAACAGGTTGGGGTCGAACGACGGCTGCGACACGAAGGCCAGCACCTCGCCGGTGTCCGGGTCGATGGCGACCAGCGCGCCGCGCTGGCCTTCGAAAGCCTCTTCGGCCACTTTCTGCAGGCCCAGGTCGATGGACAGCATGATGTCCGAGCCGGGCACGGGGTCGATGCGGCGCAGCGTGCGCATGGGGCGCCCGCCGGCGGTGACTTCGACTTCTTCGAGCCCGGTGCGGCCGTGCAGCGCTTCTTCCCAGGTTTTTTCGATACCTTTCTTACCAATGACATCGGTGCCACGGTAATTTCCCAGCAAGCCGGCGCGTTCGAGTTCTTCGTTGTCGCCTTCGGCGATGCGGCCGATGTAGCCCACCACGTGAGCGGCCGACACGCCTTGCGGGTACTCGCGCACCCAGCGGGCGCGCAGTTCCACGCCCGGGAACTGGAAGGCGTGCGCCGCGAACCAGGCGGCTTCGGTTTCGTTCAGGTTGTTGCGCAGTTGCAGGCTGGCGTAGCGGCTGGATTCCGCCGCGCGGCGCTTGAAACGGCGCTGGTCGGCCGGGCTGATGTACACCACCTGGGTCAGCCGCTCGAACAGCGCGGCCATGTTGCCGGCCTGGGCCGGCACCACTTCAAGCGTGTAGGTGCGGTAGTTGCGCGCCAGCACTTCGCCGTTGCGGTCGAGGATTTCACCGCGGCGCGGCGGAATCGGCACCACCGCGATGCGGTTGCGGTCGGCGCGCTCGGACAGGCCTTCGTAGCGGTCGACCTGCAAGTACCAGAACCGGCCCACCAGCACACCGAAGCAGGCCAGCGCGAACACGCCGCCCACCCAGGCGCGCAGGCGGAAACGCTGCTTCTGCTGCTGGCCGGTTTTCTTGAATTCGAACATGAAGCGGCGCCGCCGTCAGGCGGAGGAAGATTCGGCGTCGTCGGCACCGCGCTGCGGCAAGTGCAGAACCCAGCCCGCCAACGGCCACAAGGCGGCGGTGATGGCGACACTGATGCCCCAGTCCCAGCCCGGCCACTTGCCGGCCAGCCACGCATGGATGATCTGGGTGACGAAGCGCGCAATCAGGAACACAGGCAGCATGTGCATGGCCTGGCTCCAGAGGTCAAAGCGTTGCAGGCGCCGGTGCAGCACCACGGCGCCATAGGCGACCAGGGTGTAGGACAGCGCGTGTTCGCCCAGCAGGCCGGCGTCGTGCACGTCCATCAGCAGGCCAAAGCAGAACGCGGTGAACAGGCCCACGCGGCGCGGCTCGTGCACACACCAGAAGGCGATGATCAGGATCAGGACGTCGGGTGCGCCCTGCCACAGCCGCCATGGCAGCAGCGACACCAGCCAGACCAGGACGATGGTGCCCCAGACGAACACGCCGTGGGCTGGCCCGGACAGGCGTTCGGGGTGCACATTGCTGGGCGTGCCCAGACGGCGCCGGGGTTGCCCTGATGATTGATTAGTCCGATCCACCGGAATCGACCTCCTGACGGTTGGACTCGGCGCGTTCCACATCCACCTGCAGGACCAGGAAGTGGCGATAGCGTTCAGGGTGGGCCAGCGGTTCGCAGACGGCCCGCGCGAAGCCGGAAGCGGTGTCGCGTTCGACCGAGGTTACCTTGGCCACCGGCAGGCCGGCGGGAAACAGGCCGCCGACGCCACTGGTGACGATAGTATCGCCTTCCTTGATGTCGGCATTGGCCGCCAGGTAACGGACCTCCATCTTGCCCGGAGAGTTCCCGCCGAACGCAATCAGGCGCAGGCCGTTGCGCAGCAGTTGCACGGGAATGGAAACCTGTTCGTCGGTGACCAGGGCGGCCTCGGCCGTCATGGGGGTGACGCGCACGATCTGGCCGACCACGCCACCTTCGTCGATGACCGGCATGCCCGGGGCCAGGCCAGCCTTGCTGCCCTTGTTGAAGACCAGTCGCTGGTTGAAGGCGTTGGTGGGTTCGTACAGCACTTCCACCACCACGGCCGACTGGGCCACGGTATCGGTCACGCCGAGCAGGCGGCGCAATTGCGCGTTTTCGGCGGCCAGCTGCGCCGCATGGGTGGCCACCTGGGCCAATTCGATGCGCTGGCGTTGCAGCGCTTCGTTTTCGCTACGGATAAGGTTGGCCGCATTGACCCATTCGTTCACCTGTTGGACCAGGTCGCGCGGCGCCATGACGGCGCGCTGGAACGGGTACAGCGCCACGGATACCGCACGGCGCGCCGGTTCGAGCATGCGCCATTGCGAATCCATGATGATCAGGGCCAACGCCAAGGCGACCAGGACGACCAGCCGCACCTCAGCGGGTGGACCGCGCCTGAATAGGGGGGGAGTCCCTTGTCGTTGCATGAATCTCAGCCCGGGCGCCCGCGCCCGCCGCCCCCGCAGCGGCCGGAGCCGTAGAAAAGCGGGGCTCCGGGCTGGCGGGCAGGATTAGTCGTTGATGAAGATCGCGCCCAGTTTCTCAAGGTGTTCCAGCGCCTCGCCGCAACCGCGCACGACGCAGGTCAGGGGATCATCGGCGACCACCACCGGCAGGCCGGTTTCTTCTTGCAGCAGGCGGTCCAGGTCACGCAGCAGGGCGCCGCCGCCGGTCAGGGCGATGCCCTTGTCGGTGATGTCGGCGCCGAGTTCGGGCGGGGTCTGCTCAAGGGCGATCTTGACGGCAGAGACGATCTGGTTGAGCGGGTCGGTCAGGGATTCGAGGATCTCGTTGGACGAGACCGTGAAGCTGCGCGGCACGCCTTCGGCCAGGTTACGGCCCTTGACTTCGATTTCGCGGACTTCGGAACCCGGGAATGCGGAACCGATTTCCTTCTTGATGAGTTCGGCGGTGGGTTCGCCGATCAGCATGCCGTAGTTGCGGCGGATATAGTTGACGATGGCTTCGTCGAACTTGTCGCCGCCGACGCGCACGGAACCCTTGTAGACCATGCCGCCCAGCGAGATGACTGCCACCTCGGTGGTGCCGCCGCCGATGTCGACGACCATGGAGCCGCTGGCGTCGGACACGGCCAGGCCGGCGCCGATGGCCGCGGCCATGGGTTCTTCGATCAGGAAGACGTGGGACGCACCGGCGCCAAGCGCCGATTCGCGGATGGCGCGACGTTCAACCTGGGTGGAGCCGCAGGGTACGCACACGATGATGCGCGGGCTGGGCGCCAGCATGTTGCGGGGGTGCACCATGCGGATGAACTGTTTGAGCATCTGTTCGGTGACCGTGAAGTCGGCGATGACGCCGTCCTTCATGGGCCGGATGGCCTCGATGTTGCCGGGCACTCGACCAAGCATCTGCTTGGCTTCGTGGCCGACGGCCTGGATGATCTTTTTGCCGTGAGGCCCGCCTTCATGACGGATTGCGACCACGGAGGGCTCATCGAGCACGATGCCCTTGCCGCGGACGTAAATCAGCGTATTGGCGGTACCGAGGTCGATCGCCATATCGCTGGAAAAATAACTGCGCAGGAATCCGAACATGGGAGCTCAGCTAAATTCTGGGGGGAATTGGGGTCATGCCGCGGGGCGTACGACCCGAGAAAGGTCGGGTCCGCCTGTCATCACGGCGATTAAACCGTGAATCATAACTTATAATTTCCCCGGAAATAGCGCATAAATGCAGGCTATTCAAGCTTTGTAACGGTATTGGCATGTGCATACTGCCCAGTCCCGCCCCTCGGCCTTCGCTTCTCGATATTTGCAATCCCCATGGCGCTCAATGACACAGATGTGGCCCGCATTGCCAAGCTGGCCAGAATCGAACTGACCCCGGACCAGCGCACCCACGCGCAGGCCGAGCTCAATGGCATCCTCCACCTGATCGAACGGCTGCAAGCCGTCGACACCCAAGGCGTCGAACCCCTGGCCCACCCCCTGTCGGCCCACGAAGACATCGTGCTGCGCCTGCGCCAGGACGCCGTGACCGAAACCGCCTCGGAGGCCCGCCGCGCAGACCTGCTGGCCAACGCCCCCGATGCCCAGGACGGCCTCTTCCTGGTTCCCAAGGTCCTAGATTAAGCCATGACGAAACCCGCCTTGCATACCCAATTCGAGGGGATCGCCGCCCTGCGCGCGGCCCTCGCCCAACGCCAGGTCAGCGCCGTCGAGCTGGCGCAAAGCTCGCTGGCGGCCGCCGACGCGGCCAGCGGCCTGAACGCCTTCTTACACATTGACGCCGAATTGACGCTGGCCCAGGCCCGCGCCGCCGACGCCGCACTGGCCGCCGGCACCGCCGGCCCGCTGGCCGGCGTGCCCATCGCCCACAAAGACGCCTTCGTCACCCGCGGCTGGCGCACCACCGCCGGCAGCAAGATGCTGGACGGCTACGTCAGCCCGTTCGACGCCACCGTGGTCGAGCGCCTGCAAGCGGCCGGCGCCGTCTCGCTGGGCAAGCTGAACTGCGACGAATTCGCCATGGGCTCGGGCAACGAGAACTCGGCCTACGGCCCCGTGAAGAACCCCTGGGACCCGGCTGCCGTGCCCGGCGGCTCGTCGGGCGGTTCGGCCGCGGCCGTGGCGGCCCGCCTGGTGGCGGCCACCACCGGCACCGACACCGGCGGCTCGGTCCGCCAGCCCGCCGCACTGTGCGGCGTGAGCGGCATCAAGCCCACCTATGGCACCGTATCCCGCTACGGCATGGTCGCCTTCGGCTCCAGCCTCGACCAGGCCGGCCCGCTGGCCCCCAGCAGCCGCGACCTGCTCGAACTGCTGGACGTCATCAGCGGTTTTGACCCGCGCGACGCCACCAGCCTGGAAAAATGCGACGGCGCCGTCAACGAGCCGGGCCGCGTGCGGCGCGACTTCGACGCCGCGCAGGCCCAATACGATGCCGCCGGCAGCCAGCCCCTGAAGGGCCTGCGCATCGGCGTGCCCGCCGAATACTTCGGCGCCGGCCTGGCGCCGGACGTGGCCGCCGCGGTGGAAGCCGCCCTGGCCCAGTTCGAAGCCCTGGGCGCCGTCCGCGTGCCGGTGTCGCTGCCCCGCACCGAACTGGCCATTCCCGCCTATTACGTGATTGCCCCCGCCGAAGCGTCGAGCAACCTGGCCCGCTACGACGGCGTGCGCTACGGCCACCGCGCCGCGCAGTACGGTGACCTGAACGAAATGATCAGCCGCTCGCGCGCCGAAGGCTTCGGCGACGAGGTCAAGCGCCGCATCCTGATCGGCACCTACGTGCTGTCCCACGGCTACTACGACGCCTACTACCTGCAGGCCCAGCGCCTGCGCCGCATGATCGCGCAGGACTTCCAGCGCGCCTATGCCGGCCAGTGCGACGTCATCATGGGCCCGGTGACCCCGACGGTCGCCAAGAACATCGGCGACAACCGCGACGATCCCACCGCCGACTGGCTGGCGGACGTCTACACGCTGGGCGTGAGCCTGGCCGGCCTGCCCGCGATGTCGATCCCCTGCGGCTTCGGTTCGTCCACTAACGCCAAGCGCCCGGTCGGCCTGCAAATCATCGGCAACTACTTCGACGAAGGCCGCCTTCTGGCCATCGCCGACCGCTACCAACAAGTCACCGACTGGCACAAAGCCTCGCCGGCCCAGCAGGACGCCTAAACAATGAACTGGGAAATCGTCATCGGCCTGGAAACGCATACGCAGCTTTCCACCGACTCCAAGATCTTTTCGGGCAGCAGCACCCAATTCGGCGCCGCGCCCAACACCCACGCCAACGAAGTCGACCTGGCCCTGCCGGGCAGCCTGCCGGTCATGAACCGCGGCGCCGCCGAACGCGCCATCCGCTTCGGCCTGGCCGTGGGCGCCGAGATCGCGCCGCGCTCGGTGTTCGCGCGCAAGAACTACTTCTACCCCGATCTGCCCAAGGGCTACCAGATCAGCCAGTACGAGCTGCCGGTGGTGGTGGGCGGTTCGCTGTCGTTCTTCGTGGGCGAGGAAGAAAAAACCGTCAACCTGACGCGCGCCCACCTCGAAGAAGACGCGGGCAAGTCCTCGCACGACAATTTCACGCTGGCCAACGGCTCGCCGGCCAGCGGCATCGACCTGAACCGCGCCGGCACGCCGCTGCTGGAAATCGTGACCGAGCCCGAAATGCGCTCGGCCGCCGAGGCCGTGGCCTACGCCCGCGCGCTGCACAGCCTGGTGGTCTGGCTGGGCATCTGCGACGGCAACATGCAGGAAGGCTCGTTCCGCTGCGATGCCAACGTGTCCGTGCGCCCGGTGGGCCAGAAGGAATTCGGCACCCGCACCGAGATCAAGAACGTCAACTCGTTCCGCTTCCTCGAACGCGCCATCGTCTATGAAGCGCGGCGCCAGATCGAACTGATCGAAGACGGCGGCACCGTGGTCCAGGAAACCCGCCTGTACGATGCCGACCGCGACGAAACCCGCAGCATGCGCAGCAAGGAAGACGCGCACGACTACCGCTACTTCCCCGACCCCGACCTGCCCACGCTGGTCATCTCGCGCGAGTGGGTGGACGACGTGCGCGCCGCCATGCCCGAGCTGCCGGCCGCCCAACGCGCCCGCTTCGAAACCGAATACGGCCTGCCCGCCTACGACGCCGCGCAACTGACCGTCGGCCGCGACCTGGCCGCCTACTTCGAAGCCGTGGCGCACGCGCTGCCGGCCGGCCAGGCCAAGCTGGCCGCCAACTGGATCATGGGCGAAGTGGCCGCCACGCTGAACAAGGAAGAAAAGGCCATCGCCGATTCGCCGGTGCAGGCCCCTGCCCTGGCGGCCCTGATCAACCGCATCATCGACGGCACGATCTCCAACAAGATCGCGCGCGAAGTGTTCGGCGCCATGTGGGCCGGCGAAAACGGCGGCCAGGCCGACGCCATCATCGAGGCCCGCGGCCTGAAGCAGATCAGCGACACCGGCGCCATCGGCGCCATGATCGACGACGTGCTGGCCGCCAACCCGGCCATCGTCGAGGAGTACCGCGCGGGCAAGCAGAAGGCGTTCAACTCGCTGGTGGGCCAGATCATGAAGGCCGCCCGCGGCAAGGCCAACCCGCAGCAGGTCAACGACCTGCTCAAGCAGAAGCTGGACAGCTGATCCCCATGCGCCGTCCCGACCTCGGGGCGGCGTGCAAGATCAGACCAATCCTAGGGCCGCGGCATCTTGTCGCGGCCTTTTGTTTGGCCAAGAATGATCTGGTCGATTCCGACTGGAGATTTGGCCATGAACGCCCCCTACCTATCTATCCCACGCGAACAAGTTGCGGAACGGCTCGACGAAATGATCCAAGCCGCCAACGATGGCGTGTTCGTTGTCATCACCCACGACGGTCAGGCGCAAGCGCAGCTCAGGCGGGTCAATCCCCTGATGACCGAAGCGGGTCACAATGCGATAGAAGAACTGAAACGGTTCCCGGGCATCCCGTACACCGACGAAGCCACATGGTGGTACGCCGTAAAAGGGGTACGCGAATGAAGCTTGTGCTCGATGCCTCGGTCGCGTTGAGCTGGCTGCGATTGCCCAGTCAAACCTGCAGCGAACAGGCGTTTGCCATCCTGGACGGCCTGAACGGCGAAGCCGTCCTTGTCCCGCAGATATGGCCAATGGAAGTGGCTCAAGGCGCCTTGCGCGTCGAGCGACAGCAACAGGCCACGGCAGCCATGCTGGCCAAATTCTCTGCCGTGCTGAACAGCGTGCCCGTCGTCAACGAATCGCGCCCTTGTACCGCCTGGCTGCCACAATGCGAGCGGCTCGCCCGCAAACACGGACTTACCGTTTACGACGCCTCGTACCTGGAACTCGCGTTATGGCGCGGCGCGGCGCTGGCCACGTTCGACAAACGTCTGGCGCAGGCTGCACAAACCAGCGGCGTGTTGGTCGTTGGGCATGAACCGGTCCACAGGCTCGAAGAACCGGTCGCGCGATACGGCGGCCGGCAATGTCTTGCCGAACTCGCGCTTACTTCACCCCGTACTTGGTCCGATACGCCAGCACGGCGTCACGGTGCTCGGCAAACGCGGCATCGTCTTGCAGCAGCGCCATGATGTCTGCCAGCGACGCGATGGCCACTACCGGAATGCCGTAGGTCTTGGCCACGTCTTGCACGGCGGAATGAGCCGACAGGGCATCGTCCGGGCCGGCGCGTTCCATGCGGTCCATGGCGATCAGCACCACTGCCGGTTCGGCGCCTGCGTTGCGGATGATCTCTACCGATTCGCGCACCGAGGTGCCCGCCGTGATGACGTCGTCGATGATCACGACCTTGCCCTTGAGCGGCGCGCCGACCAGGGTGCCGCCTTCGCCGTGGTCCTTGGCTTCCTTGCGGTTGTAGGCAAACGGCACGTCGCTGCGGCCTTGCATGGCCGCGTGACCGGCCAGCGCCACAGCGGTGGCCGTCGCCAGGGGAATGCCCTTGTAGGCGGGGCCGAACAGCATGTCGAACGACACGCCCGAATCCAGCAGCGCCTGGGCATAGAAGCCCGCCAGCTTGCCGACCGAACCGCCGCTGTTGAACAGGCCCGCGTTGAAGAAATAGGGACTGATGCGCCCCGATTTGACCTTGAAGCTGCCGAAGCGCAGCACGCCTTCGTTCAAGGCAAAGCGGACGAAATCGAGCGAGGTAGCGGAAGCGTGGTGGGCGGATTGGGCGGCAGACATGCGAGGAAGGTCCGAGAGATGGCAAACCCCCGCATTTTATCCGTTGTCGGGGGCTTTCCCAGACCGCGCCGCCGAGTCGGTTAAATTCCTGGCATTGTTCCGGCCGCCCTCGGCTGCTCTACAGGAGTCCCGCTTTGCTGCGCATCACGTCGATCAACCTCAATGGCATTCGGTCCGCCTTTCGCAAGGGCCTGCAACCCTGGATGGAAAAGCACGCCGCCGACGTGCTGTGCCTGCAGGAAATCAAGGTGTCGGACGAAGACCTGACCGAAGACCTGCGCCACCCGCCCGGCTACACCGGTCACTTCCACCATGCCGTGAAAAAGGGCTACAGCGGCGTGGGCATCTACCTGCGCGACGCGGCCGAGCGCGTCGTCAGCGGATTGGATTGCGAGGAATTCGATCCCGAAGGCCGCATCATTCGTGCCGACTGGAAGAACCTGTCCGTCATCAGCGCCTACCTGCCCTCGGGCTCCAGCGGCGACGAACGCCAGCAGGCCAAGTACCGCTTCCTGGACCGCTTCGGCCCGTGGATCGACCAGCTGATGCACGAACACAAGACGACCGGCCGCGAATTCATCATCTGCGGCGACTGGAACATCGCCCATAAGGAAATCGACCTGAAGAACTGGAAGGGCAACCTGAAGAACTCCGGTTTCCTGCCTGAAGAACGCGCGTGGCTGACCGACGTGTTCGACAAGCGCGGCTTTGTGGACGTGTTCCGCACCATCGACGACCGCCCGGACCAATACACCTGGTGGAGCAACCGTGGCCAGGCCTGGGCCAAGAACGTCGGGTGGCGCATCGACTACCAGATCGCCACGCCGGGCATCGCCGCCCGTGCGCGCAACGTTGCCATCTATAAAGATGAACGCTTTTCCGACCACGCGCCGTTGACCATCGATTACGACGCCACGCTGTAACGCGAAGACGGACGGCCCGAACCGGGTCGTCCGTCTGATTTTTCGCAAAATAATAATAGGGACATATAACTGCCTGACGCTTAGTCAGCATCCCAGGTACAGGGCCATTTTTCCCCGGCTCTCCCTATGAAGCCCTGATCCGGCGACGCAATATCGTCTTCGAAAATATTGGGGACATATTAAATTTCCCTATGATTTCAAGGCCTCCCGGGTTTCCCTGTGGCAGCCAGGTCTTGGCCCTTACCCGCCATTACCAAATGCGTCCCCATTTATTCAAGAAAAAAGCGCTTTGATATCAAGGTGATGGCGCATCTTTCGGCTTTGCGCAGGGCAACAAATTAGCCCTACAATTCCGCACCAAGCCGGTGCCAAACGCACCAAAACGGGCAGACGCCGCCCCAAAACGGCGCATGTCCGCACCTATTCGAAGCACCCCCAAGGAGATCATGTTGAAAGTGCAGAGTCTGGACGACTTCCTGCGTGGCGTTGCCGCGCGCGATCCGCAGCAGCCGGAATTCATGCAAGCCGTCCAGGAGGTGATGCTGAGCCTGTGGCCCTTCATCGAAAAGCACCCCCACTACGCCGAGCACGCCCTGCTCGAGCGCCTGGTGGAACCGGAACGTGTGATCCAGTTCCGGGTGTGCTGGACCGATGACCGGGGCCAGGCGCAGGTCAACCGCGCTTTCCGCATTCAACACAGCTCGGCCATCGGCCCGTTCAAAGGCGGCATGCGCTTTCACCCGTCGGTGAACCTGTCGATCCTGAAGTTCCTGGCCTTCGAACAGACGCTGAAGAACTCGCTGACCACGCTGCCCATGGGCGGCGGCAAGGGCGGCTCCGACTTCGACCCCAAGGGCAAGTCCGACGCCGAAGTCATGCGCTTCTGCCAGGCCCTGATGATCGAGCTGTACCGCCACCTGGGCCCGGACACCGACGTGCCCGCGGGCGACATCGGCGTGGGCGCGCGTGAAGTCGGTTTCATGGCCGGCATGATGAAAAAGCTGTCCAACTCCACCGCCAGCGTATTCACCGGCAAGGGCCTGACCTTCGGCGGCAGCCTGATCCGCCCGGAAGCCACCGGCTACGGCACCGTCTACTTCGCCGAAGAAATGCTCAAGCGCGTCGGCAAGTCGTTCGACGGCCTGCGCGTATCGGTCTCGGGGTCGGGCAACGTGGCGCAATACGCCATCGAGAAAGCCATGTCGCTGGGCGCCAAGGTCGTGACCGTGTCCGACTCGAACGGCACCGTGGTCGACGAAGCCGGCTTCACCCACGAAAAGCTGGTGGCGCTGATGCACATCAAGAACGACCTGCGCGGCCGCCTGGATACGTATGCCCGCCAATTCGGCCTGGTCTACGAAGCCGGCAAGCGCCCCTGGCACGTGCCGGTGGACGTGGCCCTGCCCTGCGCCACCCAGAACGAACTGGAACTGGCCGATGCCCAGACGCTGATCAAGAACGGCGTGCTGTGCGTGGCCGAAGGCGCCAACATGCCGGTCACCCTGGACGCCGCCAAGGCCTTCATCGCCGCCCGCGTGCTGTATGCGCCGGGCAAGGCCAGCAACGCTGGCGGCGTGGCGGTGTCGGGCCTGGAAATGGCCCAGAACTCGGCTCGCCTGTCGTGGACCCGCGAAGAAGTCGACACGCGCCTGCACGCCATCATGCGCGACATCCACGAGAACTGCGTGCGCCACGGCCACAGCGAGCGTGAATACGTCAACTACCTGGACGGCGCCAACATCGCCGGTTTCGTCAAGGTGGCCGACGCGATGCGCCAGCAGGGCCTGTACTAAGCCGCAGGGCCCGGCGTGGCCGCCAGGCCTCGCTCGCGCGCCCGATCGGCGCGGGGCCGACGCCCAAACAGAAACGGAGCCGCGAGGCTCCGTTTTCACATGGCACGGCCCCCAGGCCGCCCGCCGCAATCAATGCTTCATCGCGCCGTGGTCGTGGCTCATGCCCGGGTTGTAGGACGCCGGCTTGACCTTGAACTGCACCGCCACTTCGCCCGCCTTTTCGAACTTCAGCGTGGCCGGCACGGTGCCGCCATCGGCGAAGGGCGCCTTCAGCTTGATGAACATGACGTGGTAGCCGCCCGGGCTGAGCTTGACCTCGGTGTCGGCCGGCAGTGCGATGCCATCTTCGACCTGGCGCATCTTGGCCACGCCGTTCGTGGTTTCCACCGTATGCAGCTCGACGCGTTCGGCCGCGGCCGACGTGATGGACAACAGGCGGTCGGGTGTCTTGGCGTCGTTGTCGATATCCATGTAGCCGGCGCCGTTGGACTGGCCCGGGGCGGATGCGCGCACCCAGAGGTCGTCGATCTCGACCTCGCCGACCTTGTAGTCCTTGGCCCAGGCCGAACCGGCTGCACACAGGCTCAAAGCGGCAACGGCGGCGAACTTGCGGATGTTCATGGGGTGTTCTCCTATTGGGTTAACGCCGCCGGACCAGGCTGCGGGCGGCTGACAGAACCGAGTCGGTCAAAGCTTCCATCGCCTCGGAGTTTACCCGCCAATGCTGCCAATACAGCGGCACATCTTCCCAGGCGCGGCCCCGCAGCAAGACCAGATGACCTGCGTCAAGGTGTTCTTGCACCAGCGGCAGCGGATTCATGGTCCAGCCCAGTCCGCCCAGGGTGGCCTGCACGAACGCGCGGGTGGACGGCACCCACCAGACCGGCGGCTGCCACGGCGTCGGGTCCGAGATCTTGTGTGCGAAGCGGGCCTGCAACGCGTCCTTGCGGTTAAAGACCAGCACGGGCGCCTGGGCCAGCGTCTGCGCGTTCACGCCCTGTGCGAAGTAGCGCTTGTGAAAGGCCGGGCTGCATGTGGCCACGTAGCGCATGCTGCCCAACGCGTGGATGCGGCAGCCCTGCACGGGATCGGCCAGCGTCGTGACCGCCCCCAGCACCGAGCCGTTGCGCAGCAACGCGGCGGTGTGGTCCTGGTCTTCGGACAGCATGTCCAGCGTGGCGCGGGTGCGGCTGGCGAACTGCAGGGCCGCGTCGACAAACCAGGTTTCCAGGCTGTCGTGGTTGACCGCGACGGGAATGCTGGCGTGGGGCACGTCGTCGTCCGCCACGCCCAGGCGGTTCAGGGCGTCGTGCTCGAGCAGCGCCGTCTGCTCGGCAAGCTGCACCAGCACCTGGCCGTCGGCGGTGGCGGCCGCCGGCACGGTGCGCTGGACCAGCAGCCGCCCCATGCGGTCTTCCAGCGCCTTGATCCGCTGCGACACTGCCGACGGGGTCACGCTGAGGGCCAGCGCGGCGCGATCGAAACTGCCTTCGCGCACCACCGCCGCCAGGGCGCGCAGGTTGCCGTGATCGAGTTTCATGAAATTAGCTTTACTTAAGATAGTGAAGGAAAATTAGCTGTATTTCATATCCTGCGCAAGCGAAAATGATGCATTGTCGGTATGCGCAACGCTGCCGGCCCGGTTTTCAAGCGCCGCCATAAGGCGTTGCAGTCGAGAGGTTCGCGTCATGTTTGCCACGTTGTCATCCCCCCTTTTTCTCACCGCCTGGGCCAGCGGCACGGCCACCGGGCTGGGCCTGTTCGCCGTCGTGGGCGCGCAAAGCGCGTTCATCCTGCGCCAGGGGCTGATGCGCGCCCATCTGCTGTCGGTGGTCGCCATCTGCGCCCTGATCGACGCCGTCTTCATCTTCGCCAGCGTGTCGGGCCTGCAGGCACTGACCGCCTGGTTCCCGTGGCTGACCACCGCCGTGCTGTGGTTCGGCGTGGCCTTCCTGTCCTGGTACGCCGTGCAGTCAGCCCGCCGCGCCTGGACCGCCACCGGCGGTCTGGCCGCCGCGCGCGACGTCGTGCCCTCGCGCCGCGCCGCCATGCTGGGTGCGTTGGGCTTTTCGCTCTTGAACCCGCATTTCTGGCTGGACATGGTGGTGGTCGGCTCGCTGGCCCACGGCTTTGACGACGCCCGCATGGCCTTCGCCGCCGGCGCCTTCACGGCCAGCCTGCTGTGGCTGGCGGTGCTGGGCATCGGCTCGCGCCTGTTCGCCCGCTTCTTTGCCAGCGCGTCGGCCTGGCGCGTGCTGGACGGCGTCATCGCCGTGGTCATGGCGGGCCTGGCGGTCAGCCTGGCCATCAAGGGCGTGTAAGCGCGTTCAGGGACCCGCCATCTATACCGCCACATTCATCTTCGCCAAGAAACACTTCGACGAAGACTTCCACCGCCTGGACCAGGCCATCGCCCAGGCCGCCCGCAGCATGCCGGGCTACCTGGGCGAAGAAGCCTGGGAAGATGCCGCCCGCGGCCTGTATGCCAACGTGTACTACTGGGAATCGCTGGACGCCCTGGACGCCCTGATCCGGCACCCCGTCCACCAGCAGGCCAAGGCTGCGCAATCACGCTGGCTGGACGGCTACCGGGTCGTGATCTCGCAGGTACTTAGGGAATACGGGGACAGACTGCCCGGCCCAGCACTTTTATAATCGCCGGGTTGCCACTCTTTCGTCGGGCGCATGGCCGGCCCGCCAGACGATCATGCGCGGACCCTCCCCTTCCAAAGACGTGCGCCTGCCGCCGCTGGCCGCCATCCAGGCGTTCGAAGCGGCCGCCCGGCTGGGCTCGTTCGAGCGCGCCAGCGAAGAACTGTTCGTTACCGCCAGCGCCATCGGCAAGCGCATCGCCGCGCTGGAAGCCCTGCTGGACGTTTCCCTGTTCATCCGCAGCAGCCGCGGCGCCACCCTCAGCGCCGCCGGACGCGAATACCTGGAACAAGTGCGCACGGCGCTGGACCTGCTGTCCGATGCCTCGCTGCACAAGCGCGGCGAACCCAAGCTGGAGCCCCTGCGGGTCGTGTCCACGCCCACCTTCGCCCGCCAGGTCCTGATTCCCGCCCTGCCCAGTTTCACCGCCGCCCATCCGGAGGTCGAATTGGAAATCATGCTGTCCATTCCCTATCTGGACATCATGCCGCCCAACGCCGACGCCTGGGTCCGCTTCGGCAGCGGCAAGTATCCCGGCCTGCACGCGCAGCCGCTGACATCCGACCCCATATTCGCGGTCTGCTCACCCGAGTACCGCGATGCGCACGGCCCCTTCCGGCGCCCCGCCGACCTGGCCAATGCCGTCCTGCTGCGTTGCCCCATGGAACCGTGGCGCCCGTGGCTGGCGGCGGCGGGCCTGGACTGGCCCGAGCCGGCGCGCGGCGTCTGGCTGGTGGACCTGGGCATGATGCTGGCCGCCGCCCGCGCCGGCCAGGGCATCGCCCTGACCCGCCGCACCCTGGCCGCCGAATGGCTGGACGAGGGCAAATTGCTGCGGGTGCTGGACATCGAGACGCCCGGCGAATCGCAGTACCACCTGTGCACCGAGATCTCGCGTCCGCCGCGTGGCGCGGTGCAAGCGTTTTCCCTATGGCTGGGCGAGGTCTGCGAACGCGCGGCCCAATGGCCACGCGGCTTGGCGGCCAAGCCGGAATAAATTTCCAGCCCCGGGCGGAAGGAAATTCCGCGCACCAAGGCGCGTCGCTGGCTAGGATGCGCCGAACATGGCCGCGCGTGCAAAACCGGCGTCGCGCGCGTCGCCCACCCCGATTCCTTTGTGCTTCATGCTGCATCGCCGCGCCCGGCCCGCAACCCGTGCACGCGTACTAGGTATTTACACGGAAAAACCCCGCCGGGTCAGATTCGCGTAAGCGATTAAGCAGACAGTCACAACACGCAACACAGGAGCGCGCCGCCTCACCCCCTATTTCACGCCGCCAGGCGCCGGCACACGGTTTTCCACGCAGTTCTACTAATTACAACGGAGACATCCATGGATTTTCGTTTGAAGCTGCTAGCAGGAACCCTTGCATTTGCCGTATCGGCCGCGGGCTACGCCGCCGACCCCATCAAGATCGGCGTGGCCGGCCCCTACACGGGCGGCTCTTCGTCCATGGGCGTGAGCATGCGCGACGGCGTGCGCCTGGCGATCGAGGAAATCAACAAGAGCGGCGGCGTACTCGGCCGCCAGTTGGTCGCCGTGGAACGCGATGACGAAGCCAAGAACGAACGCGGCGTGCAGATCGCCCAGGAACTGATCAACAAGGAGCAGGTCACCGCCACCGTCGGCTACATCAACACCGGCGTGGCCCTGGCGTCGCAACGCTTCTACCAGGACGCCAAGATCCCGGTGTTCAACAACGTCGCCACCGGCAGCGTGATCACGCACCAGTTCAAGGCACCGGAATTCCCGGACAACTATGTGTTCCGCAACGCGGCGCATGACAGCATCCAGGCCCCGATGATCGTCGAGGAAGCCGTCACCCGCCGCGGCTTCAAGAAGGTCGCGATCCTGGCCGACTCGACCAACTACGGCCAACTGGGCCGCGAAGATCTGGAAAAGGCCCTGGACGCCAAGGGCATCAAGCCCGTGGCCGTGGAAAAGTTCAACATCAAGGACGTCGACATGACGGCCCAGCTGCTCAAGGCCAAGTCCGCGGGCGCCGAAGCCGTGCTGACCTACGGCATCGGCCCCGAACTGGCCCAGATCGCCAACGGCATGACCAAGCTGGGCTGGAAGGTGCCGATCATCGGCAGCTGGACGCTGTCGATGGCCAACTACATCGACAACTCCGGCGCCAACGGCGAAGGCGCGCGCATGCCGCAGACCTTCATCCAGGACCCGGACACCCCCAAGCGCAAGGCGTTCATCGACGCCTACCTGGCCAAGTTCAAGCCCAAGAACAACCGCATCGACTCGCCGGTGTCGGCAGCCCAGGGCTACGACTCGATCTTCCTGTTGGCCGCGGCCATCAAGCAGGCCAATTCGACCGACGGCCCGAAGATCCGCGAAGCGCTTGAAAACCTGCAAACGCCCGTCGAAGGCGTGGTGATGACCTACAACAAGCCGTTCACCCACGACAACCACGACGCGATCACCGCGAAGGAAGTGGTCATCGGCGAGGTCAAGGGCGGCCGCGTGGTCAAGGCCAACTAAGTTCGTCTGAAGCAACGACGCGGCGGCTGCCCGGCCGCCGCCGCCGGCGCCTCCCACCCGGGGCGCCGGCCTGCAGCCGCCTGACAACAGCGTTCTGCCCAAGGGGGTTGGGCCGGACCAAAGCGCCTCACGAAAAACACCATGATTCTTCTACAGCTTATCTATAGCGGTATCGCGCTAGGCATGATCTATGCCGTCATCGCGTTCGGGTACCAGCTTACTTTCGCCACTTCAGGCACCTTGAACTTCGGCCAGGGCGAAGCCCTGATGCTGGGCGCGCTGGTCGGGCTGACGCTCGTCGGGTTGGGCGTGAACTACTGGGTGATGATTCCCATCGTCTGCATTTTCGGATTCGCGCAGGGCGCGCTGGTCGAACGCATCGGCGTGCGACCGGCCATCAAGACGCGGTCGGAGTTCGGCTGGATCATGGCCACGATCGCCCTGGGCATCATTTTCAAGAACGTCGCCGAGAACATCTGGGGCCGCGACGACCTGCGCTTTCCTTCGCCGCTGCCCGAAGCGCCGATCCAGGTGCTGGGTGCCAACGTGCTGCCGATGGAACTGCTGGTGGTGTTCGGCGCGCTGGCCATGATGCTGCTGGTGGAAGTGTTCAACCGCAAGTCCATCTACGGCAAGGCCTTCGTCGCGACGTCGAACGACCGCGACGCCGCCGGCCTGATGGGCATCAACACCGGCATGGTGATCACGTTTTCGTATGCCCTGTCGTCGCTGACCGCCGCCTTCGCGGGCGTGCTGGTGGCGCCGCTGACGCTGACCGGCGCCACCATGGGCGCAGTGCTGGGCCTGAAGGCCTTCGCGGTCGCCATCATCGGCGGCCTGTCCAGCGGCATGGGCGTGGTGGTGGGCGGTCTGATCCTGGGGATCGCCGAGACGACCACCGGCTTCTATCTTTCCACGGGGTACAAAGACGTGCCGGGACTGGTCCTGCTGCTGCTCGTACTGACCTTCAAGCCCGCCGGCCTGTTCGGCAAGACCGCGATCAAGAAGGTGTAAGCGATGAAACCCCTGCACCTATTGCTTTCCATCGTGGCCGTGGCCTGCCTGGCCGCCGTGCCGCTGGGCGTGACCAACACGTATTACCTGCATTTGATCGAAACGATCATGATCTATTCGATCCTGTTGTTCGGGCTCGATATCGTGGTGGGCTATACCGGCCAGGTGTCGCTGGGCCACGCCGGCCTGTTCGGCATCGGCTCGTATGTGGCCGGCGTGCTGTTCTTCCATTTGCAGATGCCCATCTGGGTCACGTTGCCTGCCGCCATCCTGATCGCGGCGGCATTCGGCGCGGTGCTGGCGTTGCCGGCGCTGCGGGTGACGGGACCGTACCTGGCGATGGTGACGCTGGCGTTCGGCACGATCATCCAGATCCTGATCAACGAAATGACCTTCATGACCGAAGGGCCGCTGGGCATCAAGATTCCCAAGCCGTCGATCGGCGGGCACATCCTGACAAAGAGCGAATACTTCTGGCTGGTCGCGGCGCTGCTGGTGCTGTCGCTGATCGTGGTGCACCGGATATTGAAGTCACACCTGGGCCGTTCGTTCGAGGCCCTGCGCGACAGCCCGATCGCGTCGGACTGCATGGGCGTGTCAGTGTACCGGCACAAGGTGTTCGCGTTCGTGATCAGCGCCGGTTTCGCGGGGCTGGCAGGCGCGCTGTATTCGTATTCCGAGCAATACATTTCGCCCAACACCTACAACTTCGAACTGACGATCCTGTTCCTGCTGGCGATCATCATGGGCGGACGCAAGAGCCGCACGGGCGCACTGCTGGGCGCGTCGATCATCGTGCTGCTGCCCAAGATGCTGGACGACATCGGCACTTTCCGCCTGATCGCGCTGGGCGTGGCGATCCTGGTGACGGTGGGCAGCGCGGTGGCCGTGTCCAAGGGGCGCGCCGAAGCGCGCCGCGTCGCGGTGCCGGTGGTCGGCACGATCCTGCTGGCGGTGTTCTCGTACTGGCTGGATGCGGTGACCGACTGGCGCCTGAGCATTTTCGGCGCCATGATCCTGTTCGTCGTGTACTACCTGCCCGACGGCATCGTGGGCTTCGTGCGCAACCTGTTCTTCTCGACCCGGCGCGCGGCGCTGTCGGTGAAGAAGGACCTGGTGAAGGAGCAGGACGCGGTGCCCGAAGCGGCCAAGGGCAAGGGCGAGACCTTGCTGGCGGCCAAGGGGGTGCTGATGCAGTTCGGCGGCCTGAAGGCGCTGAACGAGGTGGACCTGACGATCAAGCGCGGCACGATCCACGGCCTGATCGGGCCGAACGGCTCGGGCAAGAGCACGATGATGAACGTGCTGACGGGCATCTATGTGCCGACGGCGGGCGCGGTGGAATTCTCGGGCAAGTCGCTGGTGGGCCTGGCGCCCGCCGATATCGCGGCGACGGGCATTGCACGCACGTTCCAGAACGTGCAGCTGTTCGGCGAAATGACGGCGCTGGAAAACGTGCTGGTAGGCCTGCACCACACGTTCACGACGGGGCTGGCGGGCATTGCGCTGCGCACGTCGAAGTGGAAGGGCGAAGAGCAAGGGGCGCGAGCCCGCGCACTGGCGCTGCTGGAATTCGTGGGGCTGGACACGATGGCCAACGAAGAGGCGCGCAACCTGCCCTACGGCAAGCAACGCCTGCTGGAAATCGCCCGCGCGCTGGCGCTGGACCCGCAACTGCTGCTGCTGGATGAACCGGCTGCCGGCCTGACGGCGCCAGACATCGTGGAGCTGCTGGCCATCATCCGCAAGGTACGCGATCACGGCATTACGCTGATCCTGATCGAACACCACATGGATGTGGTGATGGGAGTGTGCGACACGGTGTCGGTGCTGGACTTCGGCCAGAAGATCGCCGAAGGCCTGCCAAACGAAGTGCAGAGCAACGCCAAGGTTATCGAGGCGTATCTGGGCGGCGCGCCCGCCTGACGCCAAGGACAACAACATGCTATCGATCAAGAATCTGGAAGCGGGCTACGGGAAGGTGAAGGTGCTGCACGGCATCAGCATGGAGGTCCCGAAGGCGAAGGTGGTGACGTTGATCGGCTCGAACGGAGCCGGCAAGACGACGACGATGCGGGCCCTATCGGGGATGATCAGGCCGACGGCGGGCGAGGTGACGTTGAGCGGCAAGCGGATCGACGGCCTGGAGTCGCATCGCATTGCCCGCCTGGGGCTGGCCCATTCACCGGAAGGCCGGCGGGTGTTCCCAACGCTGTCGGTGACAGACAATCTGCTGCTGGGCGCGTTTCCGCGTTTGACGGGCAGCCGGCCTAAAGGAGACGTGCAAGCGGACCTGGGCCGGGCGATGGATCTGTTTCCGCGGCTGAAGGAACGGCGGGATCAGCTGGCGGGGACGCTTTCTGGCGGCGAGCAGCAGATGCTGGCGATGGCGCGGGCGGTGATGCTGAATCCGGAGCTGGTGCTGCTGGACGAGCCGTCGATGGGGTTGGCGCCGATCCTGGTGGAAGAGGTTTTCCGGATCATTGCCCGGCTGAAGGACGAAGGCGTAACGATGCTGCTGGTCGAACAGTTCGCGGCGGCGGCGCTGAACGTAGCCGACTACGGATATGTATTGGAGAACGGGCGGATTTCAGTGCATGGGAGTGCTGACAAGCTCAAGCATGATCCGGCGGTGGTGGCGGCTTATTTGGGTGGGGGGCACTAAGGATTGGTTGCTGGCCTTGGGCGGTGTTCTTCTGCCGCCCGGGGCGTCGGCTGCCCCTGGAGGGCGGGGCTACGATTGCGGTCCGGAGCCTTCGCTCCGGACTCCCCCTTCGTCATCCTCGTACGCCTTCGGCTCCCTTCGGATTCCCTCGGGCGCATCTACACGCCCCGCCCTCCAGGGGCAGCCGACGCCCCGGGCTCAGGATTGCTTTGGTTTTGGCGTCGTTGTGGCGAGCTGTGTGCTTGGCGTTTTTTTGCTGCGCTGACTTTCCGCCGAAGATCTTGCGGGGCCCGCCCCAGGTCGGCCGCGCGGGCGGCCTTTTGGGGCTTACGCGGCGTCTTGCGGTCACGGATGACGCTGCGCGCTGATGGAGGTGGTAGCGCCGTTCAAGGGGGGGTGGCGGTGACTTGCTGGCGTGTGGCGTGCCCCGTCGGTAACGGACCAGCACAGGCGTCTGCCCAGATCATGCCCCGTCGCTAGCGCCGACAAACAGCAGAATCTACCCGGGTCGTACCGTGAAGGTAACGCTGGCAAATACAGCGCGCTACGCAAGCGCGCAGCGCACATCGTCACGACGCCGCACAGTGCCGAAGCCCCACAAGGCCGCCCGCGCGGCCGGCCTGGGGCGAGCGACGCAAACCTCTCCCCCACACCCCGGCCTAACAACGCCCCATTTCTCGAAAACGGTAGCGCCTGGGGCTGGGCGTCTTGATGGCGAGCAACCTCGATGCGCCCGAGGGAATCTGAAGGGAAGGCCGAAGGCCTGGACGAAGATGACGACGGGGCAGTCCGGAGCGAAGGCTCCGGACCGCAATCGTGGGCGCTCGCCATCAAGACGCCCAGCCCCAGGCGCGGCCCAAGCAAGAACACTCTTGCCTAAGCAAACAACATAGCCCAATCAGGCCGCGCCCCAGATCGCGCGCAGCGATCAAAACAATCCCACTCAAACTTCGATCGTCAGCGTCACATCGATATTGCCACGCGTAGCATTCGAATACGGGCAAACGATATGAGCCGCAGCAACCAGCTTCTCAGCCTCAGCCCGATCCATCCCCGGCAACGAGATCTTCAGTTCCGCTTCGATTCCGAAGCCGGTCGGGATAGGACCGATACCCACAGACCCATCGATGGTGGCGTTGGCGGGCATGGCGATCTTGTCGCGGCCGGCGACGAACTTCATGGCGCCCATGAAGCAGGCGGAGTAGCCGACGGCGAAGAGTTGTTCGGGGTTGGTGCCGGCCGCGCCGGCGCCGCCCAGTTCCTTGGGGGTGGTGAGCTTGACGTTCAGGTTGCCGTCGTTGGATACGCCGGTGCCTTCACGGCCGCCGGTGACGTGGGCGTGGGCGCGGTACAGGACTTTTTCGATGGACATGATGCGTTCCTTTTGGAAGGTGATGGTGGGACTGCCAGGCTGGCGGGACCCTTCCCGGCTCGGCCTTTCCTGATTAAATAGCACACAATTTCATCGCGCGCTATCTTTAATGCCGGATGACGGCACCTGCCATCATCCACTTCAAAGACTAAGGTTCAAAGACTGCTGACCAGCTTTTCCCGCAATTCGTGCAACGCTTTCATGGTGCCCTGGGCTTCCTGCAGCGAGCACTGGGCGGCTTGTGCGATGGCGTGGGGCACGGCTTCGGCCTGGTTGCGCAGGTCGCGGCCTTGTTTGGTCAGGGTCACGATGACCTGGCGTTCGTCTTCCTGGGCCCGCGTGCGGGTGACCAGGCCTGCCGCTTCCAGCCGCTTGAGCAAGGGCGTGAGGGTGGCCGAGTCCAGGAACAGGCGTTCGCCGATGTCGGTGACGGTGATTTCGTCGCCTTCCCACAGCACCAGCATGACCAGGTACTGCGGGTAGGTCAGATCTAGGCCGCGCAGCAGCTTGCGGTACACCTTGTTCATCGCCAGCGAGGTCGAGTACAGGGCGAAACACAATTGGCTGTCTAGCAGCAGCGGGTTGAAGGCGCCTTTCGGCTGGGATCTGGATTTCATTGCGCAATATTAAATAGCGCGCTATTTAACGTCAAGCGTTTTTTTATGGTGCGCTGCGCAAGGGGTATCCGGGGTCGGACTGGCTGGGGGCCGCCCGTATCAGGTGATGTGCTCGCCTTCCACCGCGCTGCGGTCCGAGCCGTAGAGTTTCAGGCCGTCCAGGTCCAGCACCCGCACGGCACCGTATTCGACGTTCAACAGGCCCGCCTCTTCCAGTTTGCGCAGGGCCTGGTTGGCACGTTGGCGCGAGACGCGCGCCAGGTAGCCGACTTCTTCCTGGGTGATGGTCAGGCGCATGCCCATGCCGGGATACAGCAGCGGATTGAAGAGTTCGGCCAGGCAGCGGGCCACGCGGGCGTCGGGGTCGAGCAGGCGGTCGTATTCGGCCTTGCCGATGAATTGCGCGACGCGTTCGTTCAGTTGGTGCAGCAGGTAGCGGTTGAACGGGATGCTGCTATCGAGCAACCAGTCGAAGGTGGCAGCCGGCAGGCGCGCGACGACGGAATCGCGCAGCGCCACGATGTCGTACTTGCGGACTTCGCGCTTGAGCAGCGAGCCTTCGCCAATCCAGCCGCCGGCGGGCACGCCGGTCAGCGAGGCGACTTTGCCTTCGGCGTTGCCCACGGATACTTTCACCAGGCCGGCAAGCACGCCGATCCATGCCTGGGCGAGTTCGCCTTTGCGCTCTATGATCGACCCGGCGGCCGCTTGCTGCACGGAAAGGTCTCGCTCGACGCGCGCTTGCTGCTCGGCGTTGAGCACGCGAAACCAGGCCGCGGCAAGTTGCAGGGAGTCGGATAGCTGCATCGGGAATACCCTAAAAGTTCCTTGAATGTCGCGATGGTGACAGTTGGTAGCAACCCAACCTTATACCTTAACTCCTGCCGTAAATCTAAAACCAACTGGTCAAGCGCGATATCGCCCGCGCCGCTCTTCGCGGCTGCCGGCCCGGCGCGCCCAAACCGGAGGAGACAACGTGGCACATTCATCGCCCGCATCTGCACAGGTGCCGGCCGCGCTGGACACCTTTCCAGCGCTGCTGTTCGCGCATGCCGACGTGCGCGGGTCGCGGCCCGCGATACGAGAGAAAGATCTGGGGATCTGGCAAACCCTTACCTGGTCCGATGTGGCGGAGCACGTGCGCCAGGTGGCCCACGGCTTCGCGTCGCTGGGCATCCAGCCCGGCATGCATGTGGCCGTCATCGGTGAAAACCGCCCTCGCCTGTACATGGCCATGATGGCCGCGCAATCGCTGGGCGCGATTCCCGTGCCGCTGTATCAAGACGCGGTGGCGCAGGAAATGGTCTATGTGCTGCAGGATGCCGAGATCAGCGTGGCGGTGGTCGAAGACCAGGAGCAGGTCGACAAGATGCTGGAGGTGCGCGAGCAATGCCCCGCGCTCAAGCATGTGGTGTATGACGATCCGCGCGGCCTGCGCCATTACTCGGACGCGATGCTGCTGTCGTACGAAAAGCTGGAGGAACTGGGCCGCGATTACGCCGCGCAGCATCCCGACTTCTTCGCGCGCGCCGTGGCTGCCGTGCAGCCGCATGACGCGGCGGCGATGTTCTATACGTCGGGCACCACCGGGAAGCCCAAGGGCGTGGTGCTGACGCACCATGCGCTGATCGACCGCGCCCGTGCGGTGTCGGACATGGAAAAGCTGACGGACCAGGAAGACGTGCTGGCGTATCTGCCCCCGGCCTGGATCGGGCAGAACATGTTCTCGTACACGCAGCTGCTGGTCACGGGCTTTACCGTGAACCATCCCGAATCGCCCGACACGGTGTCGATCGACATGCGCGATATCGGGCCTACCTACTATTTCGCGCCGCCGCGCGTGCTGGAAGGCCTGCTGACCCATGTGATGATCCGCATGGAAGACGCGGGCTACATCAAGCGCAAGCTGTTCCAGGCCTGCATGAAGCTGGCCCGCCGCGTGGGCACGCGCATCCTGGATGGCGAATCCGTCAACGCCTGGGACCGCCTGCGCTACGCGCTGGGCAATGTGCTGATCTACGGCCCCCTGCGCAATGCGCTGGGCATGAGCCGCGTGCGCGTGGCCTATACGGCCGGCGAGGCTATCGGCCCGGACCTGTTCGTGTTCTACCGGTCCATCGGCATCAACCTCAAGCAGCTCTACGGCTCGACCGAAACGTCGGTGTTCGTGTGCGTGCAGCCCGACGGCCAGGTGCGTGACGACACCGTCGGCCCGCCCGTGGCCGGCGTGGAAATCCGCGTGGCCGACAACGGCGAGATCCTGGTCAAGAGCCCGGGCCTGTTCAAGGAGTACTACCGCAACCCCGCGGCCACCGAAGAGGCGCGCAGCGCCGACGGCTGGTTCCATACGGGCGATGCGGGCTACCTGGACACCGACGGCCAGCTCAAGATCATCGATCGCGCCAAGGACGTGGGCAAGCTGGCCAACGGCAGCCTGTTCGCGCCCAAGTACCTGGAGAACAAGCTCAAGTTCTTCCAGCACATCAAGGAAGCGGTGGCCTTCGGCGCCGACCGCGAAGACGTGTGCGCCTTCATCAACATCGACCTGGAAGCCGTGGGCAACTGGGCCGAGCGCCGTGGCCTGCCCTACGCCGGCTACACCGACCTGGCGGGCAAGGACGAGGTCTACCAACTGATCGCCGAATGCGTCGAACAGGTCAATGCCGACCTGGCCACCGACCCGAAGCTGTCGGCCTCGCAGATCAGCCGGTTCCTGATCCTGCACAAGGAACTGGACCCGGACGACGACGAACTGACGCGCACCCGCAAGGTGCGGCGCGCCTTCATCGCGCAGAAGTACGGCGTGCTGATCGATGCGCTGTTCGGCGGCAAGTCGTCGCAGTACATCGAGACCGAAGTGAAGTTCGAGGACGGACGCACCGGCAAGATTTCCGCCGACCTGCGCATCCATCCGGTCAAGACGTTTCCCGCCATCACCGCCCGAGCCGCGTAGACACCATGAGCAACAACGACCGCGACCAGCGCATCGGCGACGTGATGCTGGACATGCAGAACATCTCGCTGTCTTTCGGCGGCGTCAAGGCGCTGACGGACATTTCCTTCAATGTGCGCGAACACGAAATCCGCGCCATCATCGGGCCCAACGGCGCGGGCAAGAGCTCGATGCTGAACGTCATCAACGGCGTCTACACGCCGCAGCAAGGCGGCATCGAATTTCGCGGCGAGCGCTTTTCGCGCATGAATCCGCGCCGCGCCGCCGAAATGGGCATCGCCCGCACGTTCCAGAACCTGGCGCTGTTCAAGGGCATGAGCGTGCTGGACAACATCATGACGGGCCGCAACCTGCGCATGAAGTGCGGCCTGCTGTCGCAGGCGTTCCGCCTGGGCGCGGCCGAACGCGAAGAGATCGAACATCGCCAGTTCGTCGAGAACATCATCGACTTCCTGGAAATCCAGGCGTTTCGCAAGACGCCGGTCGGCCGCCTGCCCTATGGCCTGCAAAAGCGCGTGGACCTGGGCCGCGCGCTGGCGATGGAACCGCGCCTGTTGCTGCTTGACGAGCCGATGGCCGGCATGAACATCGAAGAGAAGCAGGACATGAGCCGCTTCATCCTGGATGTGAACGACGAGTTCGGCACGACGATCGTCCTGATCGAGCACGACATGGGCGTGGTGATGGATATTTCCGACCGCGTGGTGGTGCTGGACTACGGCAAGAAGATCGGCGACGGCAAACCCGATGAGGTCCGAGCCAACGAAGACGTCATCCGCGCCTACCTCGGCGTGTCGCACTAAGGCGGACGAGACATGGGATTTTTTCTAGAGACCTTATTCGGCGGCCTGATGAGCGGCATGATGTATGCCCTGATCGGCCTGGGCTTTGTGCTGATCTTCAAGGCGTCCGGCGTCTTCAACTTCGCGCAGGGCGCCATGGTGCTGGTGGCCGCCCTGTCCATGGCGCGCTTTTCCGAATGGATACCGCGCTGGTTCGGCTTCGAGAACATGATCCTGGCCAATGTGCTGGCGTTCATCGTCAGCGCGATCCTGATGTTCCTCCTGGCGGTGGCGATCGAACGCTTCGTGCTGCGCCACCTGGTCAACCAGGAAGCCACCACGCTGCTGATGGCCACGCTGGGCATCAGCTACTTCCTGGACGGCCTGGGCCAGATCTCGTTCGGCAGCTCGGTGTATTCCATCAACGTGGGCATGCCGAAAGACCCGTGGATGATCCTGGACTCGGTGTTCGAAGGCGGGTTGCTGATCAACCTGGAAGACCTGACCGCCGCGGTCATCGCGGCGCTGCTGGTGGCGGCGTTGGCGCTGTTCTTCCAGTTCACCTCCACCGGCCGCGCGCTGCGCGCCGTGGCGGACGATCACCAGGCCGCGCAGTCCATCGGCATTCCGCTGAACCGCATCTGGGTCATCGTCTGGTGCGTGGCAGGCCTGGTCGCGCTGGTGGCCGGCATCATCTGGGGATCGAAGTTCGGGGTGCAGTTCACGCTGTCGACCGCGGCGCTGCGGGCATTGCCGGTGGTGATCCTGGGCGGCCTGACGTCCGTGCCGGGGGCCATTCTGGGCGGCCTGATCATCGGCGTGGGCGAAAAGCTGTCCGAGGTGTATCTGGGGTCGCTGGTGGGTGGCGGCATCGAAATCTGGTTCGCCTATGTGCTGGCGCTGGTGTTCCTGCTGTTCCGTCCGCAAGGGCTGTTCGGCGAGAAGATCATCGACCGCGTCTGAACCCGGCCTTCTAGGATAAAAACATGTTCTATCGCGAAAACGGCCAATTCAAGACCAGCTATCGCGCTGACCAGCAGATCTTCCCGATCCGCCAGGACCGCATCTTCATCTGGCTGCTGCTGGCGGTGGCGTTCATCGCCATCCCGGCGCTGTCCAGCGATTACCTGCTGCGCGCCATCCTGATTCCGTTCCTGATCCTGTCGCTGGCCGCGGTGGGCCTGAACATCCTGGTGGGCTATTGCGGCCAGATCTCGCTGGGCACGGGCGCCTTCATGGCAGTGGGGGCCTATGCGGCCTGGAACTTCGGCGTGCGCTTTCCCGGCATGCCGCTGATCATCCAGATCCTGCTGGGCGGGTGCTTTGCCACGCTGGTCGGCGTCATCTTCGGCATTCCCAGCCTGCGTATCCGCGGCCTGTACCTGGCCGTGGCGACCCTGGCGGCGCAGTTCTTCGTCGACTGGGCCTTCCTGCGCATTCCGTTCTTCACCAACTATTCATCGTCGGGCAACGTGTCGGTGCCGCCCCTGACCGCCTTCGGCCTGCCGGTGCAAAGCGCCCTTGAAAAGTACCTGTTCGTGCTGATCCTGGTGGTGATCTTCAGCCTGTTGGCCAAGAACCTGGTGCGTGGCGCCATCGGCCGCCAGTGGATGGCCATCCGCGATATGGACGTGGCCGCCTCGGTCATCGGCATCCGCCCCATGTACGCCAAGCTCACCGCGTTTGCGGTCAGCTCGTTCATCGTAGGCGTGGCCGGCGCGCTGTGGGGCTACATCCACCTGGGTTCATGGGAACCCCTGGCGTTCGACCTGACCCGTTCCTTCCAGCTGCTGTTCATGGTGATCATCGGCGGCCTGGGCTCGATCATCGGCAGCTTCTTCGGCGCGGCCTTCATCGTGCTGGTGCCGGTGGCGTTGTCCAACGTGCCGCACATGCTGGGCCTGCCGCTGTCGGTGGACACCGCCGCGCACATCGAACACATGGTGTTCGGCGCGCTGATCGTGTTCTTCCTGATCGCCGAGCCGCATGGGCTGGCGCGCTTGTGGAGCATCGGCAAAGAGAAGCTGCGCATCTGGCCTTTCCCTCATTGATTTCGCATTGATTTCTGCGGGCCGCGGCGGCAAAAGCGCCGCGGCCCACATCCTGAATACCCGGCTCCAGACCGGGCCAACCCCGGTGTCCGAGGGTTTATTGACCCAAACACCACGCAGGAGGTAAATGGAGATGAAGCGTCTTAACCTGAAGTTGGCGGCAGCCTTAGTGGCCGCAGCCGGCGCCGTGACCGCGGTGGCCACGCCGGCGATGGCGGCGGAAGAGCAGTTCGTTCCGTTGCTGGTGTACCGCACCGGGTCCTTCGCACCCCTGGGCATCCCCTGGGCCGACGGCAAGCTGGACTACCTGAAGCTGGTCAACGAGCGCGACGGCGGCGTCAACGGCGTCAAGATCACCTACGAGGAATGCGAAACCGCCTACGCCACCGACCGCGGCGTGGAATGCTATGAACGCCTGAAGAGCAAGGGCACCGGCGCATCGGGCTTTGACACCCAATCCACCGGCATCACCTTCGCCGTCAGCGACAAGGCCATGGTCGACAAGGTGCCCGTCGAGACGATGGGATACGGCCTGTCGCAGTCGGTCGACGGCAGCGTGTTCGAGTGGAACTTCCCGCTTCTCGGCACGTACTGGACCGCCGCTGACGTGATGATCCAGGACATCGCCAAGAAAGAAGGCGGCATGGACAAGCTCAAGGGCAAGAAGATCGCCCTGGTCTACCACGACTCGCCGTACGGCAAGGAACCGATTCCGCTGCTGCAGAAGCGCGCCGCCAAGGAAGGCTTCGAGCTGCTGCTGTATCCGGTGACCGCGCCGGGCGTGGAACAGAAGTCCACCTGGCTGCAGATCCGCCAGGCCCGTCCGGCCTATGTGCTGCTGTGGAGCGCGGGCATCATGACCCCCACCGCCATCCGCGAAGCGCAGGCCAGCGGCTATCCGCGCGACAAGATGTACGCCATCTGGTGGGCCGGCTCGGAAGGTGACGTGAAAGACCTTGGCGACGTCGCCAAGGGCTACAACGCCATCACCGTGCACAACAGCGGCGCCGAGCACGACAAGGTCTATGACGACTTGAAGAAGTACGTCTACGACAAGGGCCAGGGTTCGGACAAGTCGGGCAAGACCACGCTGGGCACCATCGCCCATACCCGCGGCATGATGATCTCGATGCTGCAGGTGGAAGCGATCCGCACCGCGCAAGAGAAGTACGGCAAGGGCAAGGCGCTGACGCCCGAGCAGGTGCGCTGGGGCTTCGAGAACCTGAACATCACCCAGGATCGCCTGAACCAGCTGGGCTTTGGCCAGATCATGCGTCCGGTCAAGACCTCTTGCAGCAACCACAAGGGTGACGACTGGGCCCGCATCGTGCAGTGGGACGGCGCGAAGTTCAAGGTCGCCTCGGACTGGTACCAGGCCGACAAGACCTTGCTGGACCCGATGGTCAAGGAAGCCGCGGCGAAGTACGCCAAGGAAAAGAACATCACGCCCCGCACTTGCGAGAACTGATGTGAACCGGCGGCCGGCGCATCCGCGTCGGCCGCCACCATGCCGCAGGAAATGCCATGACCGCAGCAACCACTACCGCTACGCCCGCCAGCGCCCCCAAGGTGCTGCTCGATGTGAACGGCATCGAGGTGATCTACAACCACGTCATCCTGGTGCTCAAGGGCGTTTCCCTGCAGGTGCCGGAAGGCAAGATCGTGGCCTTGCTGGGCGCCAATGGCGCCGGCAAGACCACCACGCTGCGCGCGATTTCGAACCTGCTCAAGGGCGAACGCGGCGACGTCACCAAAGGCCATATCCAGTACCGCGACCAGCGCATCGAAAGGCTGTCGCCGGCCGAGCTGGTCAAGCGCGGTGTCGTGCAGGTGATGGAAGGCCGGCATTGTTTTGCCCACCTGACCATCGAAGAGAACCTGCTGACCGGCGCCTATACCCGCAACATCAGCCGCGGCGACACCAACGCCGCGCTGGACCGCGTGTACCAGTACTTTCCCCGCCTGAAGCAACGCCGTGCCAGCCAGGCCGGCTACACGTCGGGCGGCGAGCAACAGATGACCGCCATCGGCCGCGCGCTGATGGCCAACCCCAACATGATCCTGCTGGACGAGCCGTCGATGGGCCTGGCGCCGCAGATCGTCGAAGAGATCTTCGAGATCGTGCGCGACCTGAACCAGCGCGAGCGCGTCAGCTTCCTGCTGGCCGAGCAGAACACCAACATCGCGCTGCGCTATGCCGATTACGGCTACATCCTGGAAAACGGGCGCGTGATGATGGACGGCGCCGCGCAGGACCTGGCCCAGAACGAGGACGTCAAAGAGTTCTATCTGGGTATTTCCAGCGGCGAACGCAAGAGTTTCCGCGACAACAAGTTCTACCGCCGCCGCAAACGCTGGTTGGCCTGATCCCTGGAGCGGCATGCCGGCGCGGTCCGGCCTGCCGCCGGCAACGACACCGCAGTACGGCACACGAGAGGGTGCGATCCCATGTCCGAGTTTTTCGATGTTCTGGAGACCCGAGCGCCCGAGCAACGCGAGCGCGAGCTGATGGCAGCCCTGCCCGCCGCCATCGCGCGGGCCATCGCCCGTGCACCGGCGATTGCCGAGCAGCTGCGCGGCATCGATCCCGCCACGGTCACGTCCCGCGCCGCGCTGGCGCGCCTGCCCGTGCTACGCAAGCACGAACTGCTGGAACGCCAGCAGCACAGCCGCGACGACACCGCGCGCGCCGCCGGCCCCGACAAAGCCTTCGGCGGCTTCTCGGCCATCGGCTGGGGCGAAGCGATGCGCGTGTTCGCCTCGCCCGGCCCGATCTATGAACCGGAAAGCGCCCGCGCCGACTACTGGCGCTTTGCCCGCGCCTTGTACGCGGCCGGCTTCCGCGCGGGTGAGCTGGCCTACAACTGCTTTTCGTATCACTTCACCCCCGCCGGCTCCATGATGGAAACCGCCGCGCATGCCGTGGGCTGCACCGTGTTCCCTGGCGGAACCGGCCAGACCGAACAGCAGGTGCGCGCCATCCAGGACCTGGCGCCCAGCGGCTACACCGGCACGCCCAGCTTCCTGAAGATCATTCTGGAAAAGGCCGACGAACTGGGCGTGAAGCTCGATTCGCTGCGCCGCGCGCTGGTGTCGGGCGAGGCGTTTCCGCCATCGCTGCGCGATTGGCTGGCCGCCCGCGGCATCGAGGGCTACCAGGCCTACGGCAGCGCGGACCTGGGCATGATCGCGTTCGAGACCCCTGCCCGCCAGGGCCTGGTGCTGGGCGAAGACATCATCGTCGAGATCGTGCGCCCCGGCACCGGCGAACCCGTGCCCGATGGCGAGGTCGGCGAAGTGGTCGTCACTACGCTCAACCCGGACTACCCGCTGGTGCGGTTCGGCACCGGCGACCTGTCGGCCGTCATGCCCGGCATCTCGCCCTGCGGCCGCACCAACACCCGCATCAAGGGCTGGATGGGCCGCGCGGACCAGACCACCAAGGTGCGCGGCATGTTCGTGCATCCGTCGCAGGTGGCCGACGTGGTGCGGCGCCATCCGGAAATCCAGCGGGCCCGGCTGGTCATCAGCGGCACCACCGGCTCGGACCGCATGGTGCTGAAAGTGGAATCGCGGGTGCGCGGCGAAGAACTCAGCGCCCGCATCGCGGAATCCATGCGCGACGTCACCAAGCTGCGCGGCGACGTGGAGTGGGCCGAAGCAGGCGCCCTGCCGAACGACGGCAAGGTCATCGACGACATCCGTACCTACGAGTAATGCGGCGATCCGGCCGGCGCCGCGTGCGCCGGCCGTGGGCCTGCCTAGGCGGCCAGCGCCATCACGGCCTTGGCCAGCATGGCCGCGGCCACCAGCGCCGCGAACAGCGCGAAGCTTTGCTGCAGCCGTCGCGGCGGAAAACGATCCGCCACCGCGCGGCCGGCCAGCATGCCTGCCACCGCGGCCAGCGTGAACGGCAGTGCGATGGCCCAATCGAGGTGGCCGCCCGCGGCCGCAGCCACCACGCCGCTGGCCGACACCAATGCAATCACCGCCAATGACGTGCCCACGATGGCCTGCATCGGCAGGTCGGTCGCGCGGCGCAGCGCGGGCACGATGACAAAGCCCCCGCCCACGCCCAGCAACCCCGACAGGAAGCCGGCGATGACGCCCGTGCCGGCCAGCGCACGAGCGCAGGGCGCGGTCCAGCGCAGGCGCCCGGTGTCGGCATTGAGCAGGCAGGGCGGCGTGCGCGGCGGCGCGGCCGTGGCAGCCGCCGCACCGGAACCCTGGCGCCACATGCGCCAGGCCACCATGCCCAGCACGCCGGCAAAGATGATGGCCAGCGGCGCGTTGGGCAGCCGCCGGGCGGCCCACAGGCCCAGCGGCGACACCACGATGCCGGTCGCCGCGATGAAGCCGGCGGCGCGGTAGCGGACCTTGCCGGCCCGCAGCCCCAGCACCGCCCCCAGCGCCGCCGACAGGCCCACGGCCAGCAGCGCGATCGGCGCGGCCTGCGACACGTTCAGGTGCAGCCCGAACACCAGCAGCGGCACCGCCATGATGGCCCCGCCCGCCCCCGTCAGCCCCAGGATCAGGCCCACCCCGCCACCCAGCCCCAGGCTGATGAGCGTCACCGAATAGATCATGCTGCCCCGCTCAGTTGCCCAACGGACGAGCCAGCCACTCGCGGCCCTTGAGCATGCCGTTCCAGTAGATCCAGGGCAGCATCGTGGCCTTGAGGAACCAGGCGCTCTTGCGCGCCACGGTCGGGTCCAGCGGGAACGTGGGCAGAAGCTTGCCGCCGTAGCCGAATTCAGCCAGCACGATGCGGCCGCGCTCGACCGTCAGCGGGCACGAGCCATAGCCGTCGTACGCGACCGGCAGCGCATGGCCTTCACGCACCGCCAGCAGGTTCTCGGCCACCGTGACGATCTGCTTGCGCGCCGCCGCGGCCGTCTTGGCGTTGGTGGTGCTGATGCCGTCGCCCAGACCGAAGACGTTGTCGTAGCGCACGTGGCGCAACGTGGCCGGGTCGACCTCGCACCAGCCGGCGGCGTCCGCCAGCGGGCTTTGGCGCAGGAAATCGTGCGGCACCTGGGGCGGCACCGCGTGCAGCATGTCGAACGTTTTCTCGACCCGCGTCACGGCGCCTTCGGTGTCCTTGACGTCGAACCAGGCCTTGCGGCCCGGGCCGTCCACGGCCACCAGCGCCGAATTGAAGGCCAGCGAAATACCGTAGCTGTCGACGTAGCGCATCAGCGGCGGCACGAAGGTGGGCACGCCGAACAGCACGGCGCCGGCCAGGTCGAATTCCACCTGGATGCGGTCCAGCACACCGGTGCGGCGCCAGTGGTCGCACGCCAGGTACATGGCCTTTTGCGGCGCGCCGGCGCATTTGATGGGCATGGCCGGCTGCGTGAACAGCGCCGTGCCGCCCTTCAGGCCGCGCACCAGTTCCCAGGTGTAGGGCGCCAGGTCGAAGCGGTAGTTGGAGGTGACGTTGTGCTTGCCCAGCGTGTCCGTCAGGCCGTCGACCTTGTCCCATGCCAGCCGCAAGCCCGGGCAGACGATCAGTTGCTGGTAGCTGACAGCGCTGCCATCAGCCAGCCGGACCTGGTTGGCCTCGGGCTCGAAGCCGGCGGCCGCGGCCTGCAGCCAGGTGGCCCGGCCCGGCATCACCGCGCGCGTTGGCCGCACGGTCTTGGCAATGTCGAACGCGCCGCCGCCCACCAGCGTCCAGGCGGGCTGGTAGTAATGCTTGTCGCTGGGCTCGATGACGGCAATGCGCAGATCGGGCCGGCGGCGCAGCAGGCTGGCGGTGACGCCGATGCCCGCCGACCCGCCACCCACCACCACGACATCGAAATCGCGCTGCGCCTGTGCGGCTGTCTGCATGCTTGTCTCCTGTTGTCGGCGCCGCCCCGTCAGGGCTGGCGCCTGAAATATTCAATGGCTGAAAACAGCCCCATGCCAACGACCACGGCGGCCACGAACACCCCGGCTTCGCGCACGCCGGCCGCGGCCGCCACCAGCGCAGGGCCGGGGCAGAAACCCGCCAGTCCCCAGCCCGCGCCGAACGCCAGGCTGCCGGCCATCAGGCGCACGTCGATGCGCGACGCGGTGGGCCAACGCAACGGCTCGCCGGACAGGCTGGCGCGGCGGCGGCGCAACCACGCCAGCCCCGGCGCGGCCACCAGCACGGCGCCGCCCATCACCCACGCCAAGGACGGGTCCCACGGGCCGGCCAGGTCAAGAAAGCCCAGCACCTTGGCGGGATTGGCCATGCCGGAAACGATCAGGCCCAGCCCGAAGACCAGCCCAGCAGCGAAGGCGAACAGCGCAGGCATGTCAGGCTCCGATCAGGTGGCGCACCACATACACGGTGACAAAGCCCGCCCCCATGAAGAGCGCGGTGGCCACCAGAGAACGGGCAGAGCCTCGTGACAGGCCGCACACGCCATGGCCGCTGGTGCAACCCGATGCATACCGGGTGCCCAGGCCCACGAGCAGGCCGGCGACGATCAACCGGCCGTTGCCGGCATCCACCGAAATGGCGGGCAAGTCCGCCGCCAGACGATACAGCCACGGCGACACGGCAAGGCCCAACAGGAACGCCAGGCGCCAGGCGCGGTCACGCCCGGGGGGCAGCAGGCCGCCCAGGATGCCGCTGATGCCGGCAATGCGGCCGGCCCCCAGCATCAACCCCACGGCGGCGGCGCCGATCAGCAGGCCGCCCGCCGCAGCGGTCCAGGGAGTGAAGGCGGCCCAATCTACCATCATTTCAGCGACGCCATGGCGCGGCCGCAGTACAGGCTGGAAAGGGTTTTCATGACCTGGCTGACTTCGAAGCTGGCCATCTGGTAATAGACGTACTTGCCATCACGGCGCGTGGCCACCAGGCCTTCGTCCCGCAGCACGCCCAGTTGCTGCGACAGGGTCGGCTGGCGGATGCCGGTCAGGGATTCCAGTTCACCCACATTGCGCTCGCCCTGCACCAATTGGCACAAGAGCAGCAGCCGGTCTTCGTTGGCCAGCGCCTTGAGCAGCGCGCAGGCCTGGGAGGCGGATTCGCGCAGCACGGCGACTTCGCATTCGGTCAGGGGGGCATTCATTTGATGAGGATCAACCAGCCGGATAGGATTTGATCATTATATTGACGCATAAACTATCCAACAATATTATTGAAAAATATATATTGTCAGAAGTTGACGGCCGTCTCGCGGCCAAGGCGCCTTGCCCATGAATCCCCAGATCCAAGCCTTTTTCGACCCGGCCACGGCCACCGTCACCTACGTGGTCCACGAAGCCACGCCGGGCGGCGCCTGCGCCATCATCGATTCGGTGCTGGACTACGACCCCAAGTCGGGCCGCAGCAGCACCGCCAGCGCCGACCGGGTCGTGGCCTACGTGCGTGAGCACGGCCTGAAAACCGAATGGCTGCTCGAGACCCACGCCCACGCCGATCACCTGTCGGCCGCGCCCTACCTGCAGCGCCAGCTGGGCGGCGTGATCGCCATCGGCCAGAGCATCCGCACGGTGCAGGGCGTGTTCAAGCAGATCTTCAACCTGGAACCGCAATTCCAGCTGGATGGCTCGCAGTTCGGCCATCTGTTCACGGATGGCGAAACCTTCCGCATCGGCGCCCTGACGGCCACCGCTCTGCACGTGCCCGGCCACACGCCGGCCGACATGGCCTACCGCATCGGCGATGCGGTGTTCGTGGGTGACACCCTGTTCATGCCCGACGTGGGCACCGCGCGCTGCGACTTCCCGGGCGGCGATGCCCATCAGCTGTATCAGTCCATCCAGCGCCTGCTGGGCCTGCCCGCCGACACCCGCCTGTACATGTGCCACGACTACCCGCCCGCCGGGCGCGAGGCCGCCTGGCAGACCACCGTGGCCGAGCAGCGTCGCGCCAACATCCATGTGCACGACGGCGTGGCCGAAGACGACTTCGTGGCCATGCGCACGCGGCGCGACGCCACGCTGTCGATGCCCACCCTGATCCTGCCCGCCATCCAGGTCAACATCCGCGCCGGCCACCTGCCCCCGCCCGAAGACAACGGCGTGCGTTACCTCAAGATTCCCCTCGACTCGCTGTAGGCCGCACGCGTCGGCCGCGCACTTGCGCGCTGCCGGGATATCCCGCAAGATCGCCCGATCGCACGATTGCCGACCTGACGGATCCCCTATGTTCGCCGAAGCCGAAGCCGACCCCAGCCTGTCGAAAGAAGACTTCAAACCCCTCGAAGCGCGGCTGCGCGTGGCGCTGCTGAACGCGCAGTACCAGCGCCTGCAGAAGGCCGAGAAATCCCTGCTGGTGGTGGTGGCCGGCATCGATGGCGCCGGCAAGGGCGCCACGGTCAATCTGCTCAATGAATGGATGGACCCGCGTCACATCAAGACGCTGGCCTACGGCCCGCCCGAAGGCGACGAGCTCGACCGCCCGCCCATGTGGCGCTACTGGAAGGACCTGCCGCCCAAGGGCAGCACCGGCATCGTGTTCGGCTCGTGGTACACGCCGCTGATCCGCGAAGCCGCACGCAAGAAGCCCAACCAGGATCACATCGAAGCGCAGTCGGTGGCCATCCGCCGCTTCGAAGCCATGCTGGCCGCCGAGGGCGTGCAGATCATCAAGCTGTGGTTCCACCTGTCGTCCGAAGCCCAGCAGGCTCGCGCCCAGCGCCTGTTGGCCAGCCCCGAGACTTCGTGGCAGGTCAGCCCCGTGGACCTGAAAGTCCACAAGAAATACGACCGCATCCGCAACAGCGGCCAGGTCGTCATCAACCACACCGACAGCGGCCACGCGCCCTGGGTCGTCATTCCCAGCGCCGACGAGAACATGCGCGCCGCGCGCACCGCTGAAGCCGTGCTGGCCGCCCTGCGCCAACACACCGTGCCGCGCATTCCGGCGTCGTTCGTCGCGCACACCGGTCCGGCCCGCATCCTGGACCGCCTGGGCCAGCTGGACTACGACGCCAAGGTCGATCGCGACGACTACGAATCCGAACTCGGCCTGCTGCAAGGCCGGCTGGCGCGCGCTGCCCGCTCGAAGAAATTCCAGGAACGCTCGCTGGTGCTGGTGTTCGAAGGCCAGGACGCCGCCGGCAAGGGCGGCGCCATCCGCCGCATCACCCATGCGCTGGACGCGCGCCAGTTCGACATCACGCCGGTCGCCGCACCCAACAGCTATGAATTGGCGCGCCCCTACCTGTGGCGCTTCTGGCGCCATGTGCCGCGCCTGGGGCGCATCGCCATCTTCGACCGCTCGTGGTACGGCCGGGTGCTGGTCGAGCGCGTCGAGAAAATCACCCCGCCGTCGCACTGGCGCCGCGCCTATGCCGAGATCAACGACTTCGAAGCGCAGTTGGCCGGCAGCGGCGCGCTGGTGCTGAAGTTCTGGTTGGCCGTCACGGCCGACGTGCAGCTTGAACGCTTCAAGGACCGCGAGAAATCGCCCTTCAAGAATTTCAAGATCACCCCCGACGACTGGCGCAACCGCGACAAATGGAAGGAATACGCCGCGGCCACCAACGAAATGCTGACCCGCACCGACGTCCAGCACGCCCCTTGGCATCTGGTGTCGGCCAACGACAAGCGGTACGCTCGCCTTCAAGTGCTGCGGCACATCGTCGAAGCCCTCGAAAGCCAACTCTGACCGACAAGAGGACCCGCCCCATGAGTTCCGCCGACATCCGCCCCGTGGTCGCCGCCGATTTCGACGTCTGGCTGCCCCTCTGGAAGGGCTACCAGGATTTCTACCGCGTCGACATCGCCGATGCCGTCACGCGCAACACCTGGGCGCGCTTCCTGGACCCCGCCGAACCCATGCACGCGGCCCTGGCCTACGACAGCGGCAAGGCGGTCGGCATGGTGCACTGGATCTTCCACCGGTCCACCTGGACCGCTGGCGACTACTGCTACCTGCAAGACCTGTATGTCGACCCGGACACCCGCGGCACCGGCGCCGGCCGCAAGCTGATCGAACACGTCTACGCCCAGGCCGCCGCCGCCAACTGCGCCCGCGTGTACTGGCTGACCCACGAAACCAATGCCACGGCGATGCAGCTGTACGACCGCATCGCCGACCGTTCCGGCTTCATCCAATACCGCAAGGTGCTGCCGTGAGCGCGCGCGACCCCAACTGTCCGCTCTGCCAGGAAGAGGGCGGCACGCTGCTGTGGCGGGGGCCGCACCTGCGCCTGATCGAAGTCGACGACCCGGACTACCCCGGCTTCACCCGCGTGATCTGGAACGCCCACCTGGCCGAAATGACCAGCCTGTCCACCCACGGACGCGACCTGCTGATGCGGGCGGTGTACGTGGTGGAAGAAGCGCAGCAGTCGATCCTGTCGCCCGACAAGATCAACCTGGCGTCCCTGGGCAACATGGTGCCGCACCTGCACTGGCACGTGATTCCGCGCTGGCGCGGCGACCGCCATTTTCCCGACCCGATCTGGGCGCCCCCGCGCATCGCCAAGGGCAGCGAACCCGCCGAATGGGCCGACCGCCAGGCCCGCGTGCAGGCGCTGCTGCCGCGCTACCGCAATCGGCTGGTCGAAGCCATGAACGCCCTGCTGTGGCATTGAATCTCCTCACCCGCCGGCCTGTAGAAATTTCCGATAATTAACATGTGTTTCGCCGAAATTCCCGATATTTGACGACCGACTACTGCCTTTAAGGTAAAATTCAGCTTCTTGAATTGAATCGCTTCAAAGGCAATAAAGGATGCTCCAGTGACCCTGCAGGCCCCCCCATCGTCGTCCCGGCCCGTTTCATTCCTGCAGGCATTCCTCCGCTCAGAAGCCCTGGGCGGATACGTGTTGATGCTGGCGGCCGCCGCCGCCCTGGTCATCGCCAACAGCCCGCTCGCCCCGCATTATTTCGACGTCCTCGGCACCAAGCTGGGCTTCCACCTGGGCACCGTCATGCTCAAGGAATCCGTGCTGCACTGGATCAACGACGGCCTGATGGCCGTGTTCTTCCTGCTCGTCGGCCTGGAAATCAAACGCGAAGTCCTCGACGGCCAACTGCGCGGCGTGTCGCGCATCGTGCTGCCGGGCATCGCGGCGCTGGGCGGCATGGTGATGCCCGCCCTGATCTACGTGCTGATCAACCTGGGCAGCCCCGACACCCTGCGCGGCTGGGCCATTCCCGCCGCCACCGACATCGCCTTCGCCCTGGGCATCCTGGCGCTGCTGGGCAGCCGCGTGCCCACGTCGCTCAAGATCTTCCTGACGGCCCTGGCCATCCTGGACGACCTGGGCGCCATCGTCATCATTGCGCTGTTCTACACGTCTGAGCTGAACCTGTTCGCGCTGGCCATGGCCGGTGCGCTGCTGGCCTGCCTGTTCTGCCTGAACCGGGCCGGCGTGCTGCGCCTGACGCCCTACCTGCTGATCGGCGTGGTGCTGTGGTATTTCGTGCTGAAGTCCGGCGTGCACGCCACGCTGGCCGGCGTGGCGCTGGCGCTGACCATCCCGCTGCGTCCGCAGAACCAGGGCCACGCCGGGGCACATTCGCCGCTGCATGCGCTGGAACACGCGCTGCACAAGCCCGTGGCCCTGCTGATCGTGCCGCTGTTCGGTTTCGCCAACGCCGGTGTGTCGTTTGCCGGCATGGGCCTGTCCAGCCTGGCGCAGCCCGTGCCGCTGGGCGTGGCGCTGGGCCTGTTTCTGGGCAAGCAGCTGGGCGTCTTCGGCTTTGCCTGGCTGGCCATCAAGACCGGCATGGCCACCCTGCCGCGCCATGCCAACTTCACGCAGCTGTACGGCGTGGCGCTGCTGTGCGGCATCGGCTTCACGATGAGCCTGTTCATTGGCGCGCTGGCCTTTACCGACCCGGCTGCCATCGACGCCACCAAGATCGGCGTGTTGACCGGGTCGCTGGCCTCGGCCGTAGTGGGCTTCCTGCTGTTGCGCGCCAGCGGCAAGCCGGCGGCGGACGCCCCCGCCTGACCGCCCCGCCGCGGTGGCGCCAACCGGCGCCGCCGCGGGAGTAGACTGGCCGCACCCTTTGCAGGAGCCGCCATGAAACCGTCCGCTATTTCAGTGCAACGCGTCTATGAAGGCACCGGCCCGGATACCCACTACCGGGCGCTGGTCGACCGCATGTGGCCGCGCGGCCTGCGCCGCGCCGACCTGGGCCTGGACGAATGGGCCAAAGACATCGCCCCCACCGCCGAACTGTGCAAATGGTTCAGCCATGTGGACGAGCGCTGGGAAGAATTTCGCGAAAGATACCTGGCCGAGCTGGCCACGCCCGAGCAACAGGCCCGCATGGCCGCCCTGCTGGAAGCCGCGGGCGAGCGCCCGCTGACCTTGCTGTACGGCGCCCGCAATACCGCCCACAACCAGGCGGTGGTACTGCGGGACGCGTTGCAAGACTACGCCAAACGCCACGCGACGCGGCGCGCCAGGGCCTGACGCCGCGTTACTTGCCGGCGGACGTCGGGTTCGACAGCGGGAACGTCTTGTCCGTCAGGCAGGCCTGCAGCCACGTGTAGTCGTCGCTGTCGTCGATATCCACAGCCAGCCTGGCCAGCGGCGACGTCGGGTAATCGACCTTGTGCACCTCGGGGCCGGTGTTCCAGTGGGCATCGTCCGCGATGCCGCCCGGGCAGTTGGCGTCATTGCCGTTGAACGAGCACGAGGCCACCGGCACCGGCTTGTTGTCGACCAGCTTGGCCACATAGCGCTGCACGTATACCGAACCCGTGGCCCAGTAGTCTTCCACGCTGCATACGCGGTCGTTGTTCTGGTAGTGGCGGATCGCAAAGCAGCCGTAGACCTCATACGGCGGCAACACGTCGCAGGACACGTCGTAGCCCGAGAACGGCCCGCCCGTGAACGGCTTGCGGAATTCCCGCTGGCGCAGTGCCGCGTTGATCATGGCGGGCGTGGTGCTGTTTTTCGGATGCGCCTTCAGGTCTGCCGTGCGGGCCGCGATCAGCTTGGCTGCGATGCTGCCCGGCGTGGCGTCATCATCCTGCAGCGAATCCGGGTTGTCGGCCAGCCGTTCCAGCGCACGGTCACGCGCGTTCACCCATTGCCGCTGGCCATCCTTGATCGCCGTGCGGATCTCGTCGTCGGGCGCCTGCTTCAACAGCGCCGCATAGGCACGATTCAGCTCGGCATCCGCCGCCACGGCCTTGCGGTCCGAGCAGATCAGCTTCTCGGCCTGCGTGCCGGCCTTCTGGCAATTGATGGCCATGGCCTGCGCGGACAACACGCCCAGTCCCACCACGCACAACAACTGCGCCGTGCGGATTTTCAAACTCATTGCAATGCTCCCTGGCATCGGCCGCTGCCTTAGCGGCTGATGACCTCGCTGTCTTCCATGACGATGCGGTAACGGTTGCGCAGGTCAAGGACGTAGGTGAAATTCGACGTTCCGGTGGCGGTCTTGCCGCGTTCCGGGCTGGATACCTTGTAGTCGTACAGGCCGACCACCATGCACATCTGATCCTGGCACTTGGCCTTCAGCGAATTCTGGTCCACCACGAAGCGCCGCACCGGCCAGCGGGCGAAATACGCCTGCTTGTCGGCCAGAATCTCGGACTTCGGGCGCTTCTTCTTGAAGTAGTCGACCGTATCGGCGTAGAACTCCCGCGTGAAGTTCATGGCTTCTTCGTTGGTGCCACTGCCTGCCTGGATCATCAGGGCGGCGGCATTGATCGCCTTTTGCTCGTCGGAAATCGCGGCGGGCGCGGTTTCCTTGGGCATATAGGGATTGGGCACCGGCGCGGGCGCCTGGGCGGGCGCAGGGGCGGACTGGGCGGGCGCGGACTGGGCCGGCTTGCGCGGCGGCAGGCGCGGCTCGTCGTCAGGAGCCTGGGCCTGCGAGGGCGCGGCGGCGGGTTGCTGCGCCGGGGCCGGCACCGGCGCGCTGCGCGGGGCGGCCTGCTGCGGCGCGTTGCTGGCCGTCTGCACGTTGCCCGTGCGGTTGATGCCGTACTTGATGATTTCCTGCGGCGAGAAGAAATACATCTCTTTGGACGGCGTGCTGAACATGATGCCCAGCACATCGGCCGACACGCCGTACTTCGGCAGGGTCGCCACGATGTCCGACACGCCGAACTGCGCCTGCTCACCCGTCATTTCAGGCGCGGTGATCTGATGCACGCCCAGACGCCCCTCGGCCAGGCGCTGGCGTCCGGCAAAGAACACGAACGCGCAGGCCGACGCACAGTAGCTGTCTTTGGGAATGTAGGTGTTCAGCCCGCGTTCGTAGACTTCTTCGGCCACCACCAGCCCGATATGGACCAGGCCGCCGCCGTTGTTCTGCAGGATGAGGGTGGAGATGGTCGGATGCTCGCGCAGCGCCTTCTTCAGGTTCAGCATGTCGTTGGCGCCCACCGCGCCCACGTAGATCAGCAGGTTGGGCTGGCTGGGCAGGAAGAAGAACGGGCCGTAGCGCTCCGGTTCTTCTTGCTGCGGCGCGCCCGCCGGCGTCTGCGCCGTGGCGGGCGACAGGGCCGCCAGGGACATCGCCACGCTCAACCCTACCGCTGTCAGTGTTTTTTTCAGCATCATCAGTCCTTATCCACGGAACGCCTCTTGCAGCGGGATTTTATCCATCCCGCCGGGCAATGCCACCCCGCGCCACCTGCCGCTACCGCTTCTGGCAGGCGTGCGTGCCGTCCGCTATGGCCTGCGCCACGCGCTGGATGGTGTCGGGCCGGGCCAGGCGGGCCTCTTCGTCGGGGTTCACGATCACGCCGGCCTCGACCAGCACCGCCGGCATCGCGGCGGTCTTCAGGACCGCCAGGCCATCATAGCGATGCACGCCCAGGCGGCGGTCCAGCAGCGGACGGTTTTCGCCCGCGATCGGTTCGGCGTGGTACAGCGACGGCTTCTCGCCGGCCGCCACCAGCGCCTCGCCAATGGCGCGGGCGCAGCGCAGGCTGTCTTCGTACTTGGGGTTGAGCTGCGACACAAAGATGGCGAAGCCCGCGAATTCACGCTGGCGACCCGCGTCGATGTACTTCTGCTGCATCGAATCGTGGTGGATCGAAATGAAGAAGTCCGCATCCGGCGCCGTCAGCGCACGACGACCCAGCGCGATCTCGGCGCCGTCGGCCGACACCCGCGTCACGCGGTCGCCCTGCCGCTTCAGGTCCTGTGCCACCGCGGCGCTCAGATCCAGGTTGTACTGGTATTCGACCCGGCCGCTGGCGCCCGTGGCGCCCGGCTGCTTGGGCGTGTGGCCCGTGTCGACCACGATGTAGGCGGCCTGCGCCGACAGCGCCGCCCACCCCAGGCAGGCCCCGGCAATCACCTGCCGCGCCACGCGCCCCGCCTTCGATCCCGCTGCCCTGACGCCCACCTGACCGCTCATGACTGATGACACGCTTGTCTTCGCTCTGTAAGAAATGAAGGCCCGTGGTCTGTCGCAGGGCCTGAATCCGGCGGATTCTCGCGCAGCCGGCGCCAACCGGCAATGGCCGATTTCGGCGCGCGGGCCCGCTTGGTAACAGCCCCCGGGACGCTGCGCGGCCCGTCCTGACATGCCACCCGCGCCACGGCCTGCCTGGCGGAAGCAAATGACATAAAAAGTTACCCTGCGCGCATTCAGGCCGCTCTCATCCTGGGGCGCTACCATCAAGGCATGCCCCACGCATCCGCGGGCGCTACCCGGCCCGCGGCATCCTTACCCGGAGGTTCCCAGCATGAGCAATCTGAACGGAAAAGTCGCGGTCGTCACCGGCGCCGCCAGCGGCATCGGCAAGGAAATCGCGCTGACGCTATCGCGCGCCGGCGCCGCCATTGCCATCGCCGACCTGAACCAGGCCGGCGCCGACGCCGTGGCCCGCGAAATCGAACAGGCCGGCGGCAAGGCCATGGGCGTGGCCATGGACGTCACCAACGAAGACGCCGTCAACCAGGGCATCGACCGTGTGGCAGCGGCCTACGGCAGCATCGACATCCTGATCTCGAACGCCGGCATCCAGATCGTGAACCCCATCGAGAACTTCGCATTCTCGGACTGGAAGAAGATGCAGGCCATCCACGTGGACGGCGCCTTCCTGACCACCAAGGCCGCGCTCAAGCACATGTACAAGGACAACCGCGGCGGCGTGGTGATCTACATGGGTTCGGTGCATTCGCATGAAGCCTCGCCGCTGAAGTCTGCCTACGTGGCCGCCAAGCATGCCCTGCTGGGCCTGGCGCGCGTGCTGGCCAAGGAAGGCGCGGCCCACAACGTGCGTTCGCACGTCATCTGCCCCGGCTTCGTGCGTACGCCTCTGGTCGAAAAGCAGATTCCCGAGCAGGCCAAGGAACTGGGCATCAGCGAAGAAGACGTGGTCAAGAAAGTGATGCTGGGCGACACCGTCGACGGCGTCTTCACCACCGTCGAAGACGTGGCGCAGACCGCGCTGTTCCTGTCCACCTTCCCCAGCGCCGCGTTCACCGGCCAATCGTTCGTGGTCAGCCACGGGTGGTACATGCAGTAAGGCGGTCGGGCGCGGCCGGCACCGGCCGCCGCGCCAAGCGTTCTGCACCGCCGGCACACACAAGCGTGCGCCGGCGGCCTTGCCTAGAACTGATAACGCGTCGTCAGCAGGAAGCTGCGCGGCGTGCCGTAGTAGTTGCCGCCGTTATTGCCCTGCATCGATTCAAAGTAGCGCTTGTCGAACAGGTTGTTGACGTTGAACTGGATGTCCAGCTGCCGGTTCACCTGATACCCGGCCACCAGGTCCACCACCGTGAACGGCGACTGCTTGAGCTCGTAGCCTTCGCTGCCGGTCAACGACTGCGTCGACGTCTTGCTTTGCGCACGCACCGCGCCGCCCAGCCGCCACTTCTCGTAAGCGCCGGACAGGTGATACATGGCGGCGATCTTGAACTGATGCTGCGGAATGTAGCTGGCATAGGGTTGGCCCTGCGCGCCATCGATGCCGCCCGACGACACCTTGGCGCGGGTGTAGGAATAGCCGATGCCTACGTTCAGGCGCGGCAGCAGTTCGCCGTTGACGTCGATTTCCACCCCTTCGCTCTTGACCTTGCCCACCGCCCGATAGCAGTTGGTGGCGACAAAGCACGACGGGATGTCGGTCACCGCCTGCGGCAGGTTTGACTGCGTGGTCGAGAACACCGCAATCGCAGCGTTGATACGCTCATCCAGATAGCTGCCCTTCAGCCCGACTTCGTAGTTGGTGCCCTCTACCGGCTTGAGCACCGTGCCGGACGTGTCCAGGTAGTACTGCGGCTTGAAGATGCTGGAATAGCTGGCGTAGACCGAGTGGTTGTCGTTCAGGTCGTAGGTCAGCGCCGCGTAGGGCGTGAAGTGCTTGTCTTCGCTGAACTTTCGGTGACTGCTCCAGGCGCCCTGGTACTGGCTGTTGTCGAAGTCGAACCAGTCCAGGCGCGCGCCCAGGATCATGCTCAGCGGATCTGCCAGGCGGAAGCGGCCCGTGGCATAGGCAGAGGTCAATTCCGACCGCTGGTCGCGGCGCCACAGCGTGTCTTTCACGAAATCGGTACGGCGGATCGAATCCGGGTTCCACGTGTACGGATTGACGCCGCCCAGCATGTAATAGCCGTCCGGCGTATCCAGGTAACTGTAGCCGTCGTCACGCCAAGTGTCCTTGCGGTAGCTCGCACCCAGCGCAATATCGTGAAAGCGGCCGAACAGTTTGACCGGCCCTTGCGCCGACACGTCAAAGCTCTGCTGCTTCTTGTCGTAGTCGTAGCGCCCGCCCATCACGTCGTACAGCATGTTGCCCTGCTCGTCGTAGCTGCCGCTGACGAAATAGGCGCCGTCCAGCGCCGACTTCGCATTCACCGAACGCGCCGCGGCCTTGGCTACCCAGCCGCTGTCGAACGTGTGCTTCAACTCGGCGAATACGCTGTTTTCTTTCTTGTCCCAATAGCTCCACGACGGCGAGAATCGCCGCGACCGGCGAATGTCCAGCGGCGAGCCATCCGGCGCGGTCGGCACGCCCATCCATTCGGAACCCGGGTTGTCTTCGGTGTTGGAATGCCCGCCCAGGCTCAATGTGGTGCGCGGCGCGAGGTCAATATCCAGCACGCCGTAGTACAGGTGCTTGCGGCTGCTGTAGCCGTCGATGAAATAGTCGCGCGACTGCTGCGACGTCACAAACCGCCCGCGCACCGAGCCACTGTCGTTCAACGGACCGCCCGCATCGAACTCCCCCGAGAAATTGTTCCAGTTGCCCGCGCGCCCCGTCAGGATGAACTGCGCCGTGTCGGTTGGCTGCTTGCGCACGAAATTGATCGCGCCCGACGGGTCGCCCATGCCCGTCATCAGCCCCGTCGGCCCGCGCACCACTTCGACGTGGTCGTACATGGCCGTGGTGCTGTAGGTGGACGTATCCGTCTCGTACGTGACCGGCATGCCGTCCAGCAGGAACGTATTGATCGTGAACCCGCGCGAAAAATAGCGCGAGCGGTCATTGCTCCAGTGGTTCACCGTGACGCCCGTGGTGCTGTTGGCCACGTCGTCGATGGTTTGCATCGCAAAGTCATCCAGCTTCTGGCGCGTGACCACGCTGACGGACTGCGGCGTTTCCTGGATGGTCAACGGCAGCTTGGTCGCCGTATTCATCGCGCCGGTGGTGTACGACCCCGTGCCTTCCGTCGTGGCATTGCCCTTGCCCACCACCGTGATGCTTTCCATCACCACGCTGGCGTCATTCGGGTCGCGCGACAGCGCCACCGTGCTGCCCTTTCGTTCATAGACCAGCCCCGATCCCGCCAGTAACGCCTGCAGCGCCTGGTCGGGCGTCAGTTGGCCCGACACGGCCGGGGCCCGCAGATGACGCACCACGTCCGGCGAATACGCCAGGTCCCACGAGGCCTGCCGGGCCAGCTGGATCAATGCGCTTTCCAGCGACTGCGCGGGCAGGTTGACCTGCAGCGCCGCTTCCTCTGCCCGCACGGCAGTCAACGGCATGGCCGCCGCCAGCAACAACGACAAAGCCAACGCGCCCGCGCCAAGGGCGGGCGGCGTGCAAGAACGGAGTCCAACGGATTTACGGTTCACGGAACAAGCTTTCCTGATGATTTTCTGGGAATCGACGCTCGCCGGCCGAGGTGTCGGCCCGCAATGCTGGCGATGCGCGGCAACGCCAATCAGCGCGCCTGTCTGCAAGACGCCGCGGCGTGCCAAATCCCTGATGAAAATCCGGGGCTTATTTGAAACTAAATGAAACGGTCGGGGCGCGATCGCTTTAACCTGCGGCCCCAGCAATGGGCGCAATCAACGGCCTAGAATTGTGACGACGCCGTCCGATGCCGCCTGCACGCGCACCGGCGCAATCGCGGGCAAGAGGTCCAGGAAGGCCTGCGGGTTATCCACATTGAAGACCCCCGAGATCCGGATGCGCCCGACCTTGGCGTCGGCCACGCGCATGGTCTTGCGGCCATAGCGGTTCATCTCGGCCACCGCGTCGGCCAGCGGCTGGTCACGAAACACCGCCTGGCCCGCCTGCCAGGCCAGCAGATTGGGCACATCCACCATTGCCGACGGCGACAAGCCGCCGTCCGCCAGCGTATGCGTACCCTGGCCGCCGACAAGCTGCACCTGGCTGCGGTTCCACCAGTGGCCGGCCTTCACGTCCACCGTGCCGGAATCCACCGCCACCTGCACCGCGTCGGCGTCGCGCCGCACATTGAAGCGCGTACCCGTGACCCGGATCGTGGCGCCGCCCGCCTCGACATAGAACGGCCGCTGCGCGTCCGGCGTCACCGAGAACGTCGCCTCGCCCGCCTCCAGCTCGACCACGCGGCGGTCGGCGTACAAGCGCACCGACAGGCGGGTCGCGGTATTCATGTCCACCACCGACGCATCCGGCAACGATGCCTGTTGGCGTTGCCCCGCCTGGGTCGCGTATTGCTGCGCAAACGTCGGCGACGCGCCCAACCATTGCGGCAGCGCGACGCCGACTACCAAGGCGGCGCAGGCCAGCGCCAGCCCCAGCGTCAACGGGCGCCGCAACCCGGAACGACGGCGCGCGGGTTCAGGTTCGGCCGCCAGCGCACGCAGCTTGGCCGGGTCCACCAGCGCCATGCCATTCCAGACCCCGCAGGCGCGGCGGTATTCCAGGTCGTGCGCGGGATCAGCCTGCCGCCAGGCGTCGAACTGCCGCTGCTGCGCCGCGTCCATCTGCCCCGAGCGCACGCGCGCGAACCAGAACGCGGCGGCGTCGCGCGGGTCACGCAGCAGGTCGGGGTCGATGGGGTCTGTCATTGCGCGGCGGATCAATCCGGGCAGAAGCGTTCAAGCTGTTCGCGCATCTCGCGAGTGGCGTCCATGATATAGCGTTCAACCGTGTTGAGCGCCAGGCCCATGCGCTGCGCGATCTCGGGCTGCGAATAGCCTTCCAGGCGGTGCCACACATAGGCTTGCCGCTTTTTCAGCGGCAAGCTCGCCAGAGCCTGTTCCAAGGCGTCGGCCAGTTGCCGCGCGCGCACCCCGGCTTCGGGATCGTGCAACAGCGGGTGGTCATCGGCCGACAGCGACTCGAGCGACGTCTCGGGGTGACGCGACTGCCGCCGGATCTCGCTAATCAACCGGTTCTGCGCCGCGCGGTACAGATACGACTTCGCATCCAGCGCCGCCGCGCGTGTATTGGCCAGCATGTGCGCCATCACGTCCTGCGCCGCATCCTCGGCATCGCTGGGCCGCGAATTGCGCTTGGCCCACGACCCCACCAGCTCGCTGTAGTAGGCGAGCCAACCTTTCAGGGGGTTGGTGGAGCGGGACATGGGGCCGAACGTCGCGTCATGGCAAAAGGACGGCCATATTAACAATGATTCTCAATTAATGAATACACTTGCCGCTGCCGGCCCCGGCGCGGCGCATTGCGCAACACCTGATACCCTGGGGCCCGTCACCGCGGCTCGCACCCTTGCGCGCCGCCGTTTTTGCCTTGAGGAATGCCATGACTTTCAGCTCTGACGCCTGGGCGCGCAATGCCGCGCTGTACGACAAAACGCGCTCCATGCCGTTCAACCAGGAACTGGCCAGCGGCCAGCTCAGCGAGCAGGCATTTCGCCACTACATGATCCAGGACGCCCATTACCTGCTGGCCTTCGGCCGCGCCCTGGCCGTGGCCGCCGCCAAGGCCGACCATGCCGACGGCGTCGTGCAATTTGCCGACGCCGCCAAGAACGCCGTGGTGGTCGAACGCAGCCTGCATGAAGGCTTCATGAAGCAATTCGGCATCGACGCCCAGACCTTTGCATCCACCCCGCTGTCGCCCGCCAGCCACCACTACACCAGCTTTCTCATCGCCACCGCCTGGAGCGCGCCCTACCCCGTGGCCCTGGCCGCGCTCTTGCCGTGCTTCTGGATCTACGCCGAAATCGGCCGCGACATCCACGCGCGCGCCACGCGCCCCAATCCGTACAGCGCGTGGATCGACACCTACGCTGGCGAAGAATTCCATACCTTGGTGCGCGAGGTGATCGCATCGGTGGACCACGCGGCCGACAAGGCCTCGGCGCAGACGCGCGAGGATATGCATCGTGCCTATACGCATGCGGCGCAACTGGAATGGATGTTCTGGGACTCGGCGTACCGGTTGGGGGAATGGCCGGTTTGATCGCCCAAGAACGCGACCTTTCAACCCACCGGAAACAGCATGCTGTCTCATCCTCGTAGCAACCGAATCAGCGGACAAGCTCCCGCGATAGTCAAGCCGTGGTCTCGCGTTGCGTTAGCGGCAGCCGTCCTATTGTTGGCCGGCTGCTCGTCCGCCAGCTTCAAGCAGATCAAACCCTATGATCCTGCGGCCGACGCGCGTTTGCGCGTCTACTGGGGGCCTTATGTCACGGTGCGGTTCAACCAGAACTGCCAAGGGCGCGTCGAGGGCGGGGCCGCTTATCGGACCATCGCGCTCAAGGCGGGGCCATCATGGGTCGGTAGCGAAAAAGCCAGAACCATCGGCATGCCGTTGCCTGAAGTGCACGACAAGTATTTTGCGGAATACGCCGTGCCCGCCAACGTGCCTATTCTTATCGGCCGTTCGGGTGGCGGCGTCGATTACCGCCCCTCTGTGATCATCACCCAACCGACCTTCGACGAGCGGGTGAGCGTCACGTTGCAGCCCGGCAAAGACTACGAAACCCACTTCATCGGTGGCACTGTCACGGTACGAGAGCTGGTGACCACGGAAGGGGCAGTGTCCACACGCCCACTACCCGCCGACCAGATAACGTCCTGCCCGGCGACGGTCAAGGGGCGTTGACGGCATAGGCAGTCACTTGCCATAGGCATCGCGCGGTTCGGCCAGGCGGAGCAGCCCGGTCTTGCCGCATTGATACGGATAGGCCTCGGTACAACGCTTGCGCATCGTGTGCGCCAACTTGTTGGCCATATCCGCCGCAATGCGCAGGCCGTCTGCAGCTGGGCCTCGATTGGAATAATCACGCAGTGAAATCGGGTAGGCGTCTTCGGCATAGCCGCGATACTCGCCCGACTCGGCGTCGTACAACCGCACCGAGATAGCCACCGACGGCCCGTACTGCTGATAGCCACCAAAGCCACTCGGCTCACTCAGCGCCACGACGTACTTCGCCCCGATGGCCGCCGCATCTTCCGTCAGTGCCTGCGGCCGGGCGGACTTCGGGTCTGACTTGCGCAGCTTGAATGTCGCCTTGATGCCTGCCGCATCCATGGCACCCGGCAGTTCGTTGTTCAACGCCTTGCACACGGCCTCGGCCGCATACAGCGCCGGCAGCGCCGTGCGGGCGCCGATCCATCCGGAGTCGTCGATCTGCTTCTGAAAATCGCAGTCCGACGTGTAGACCAGCACGGGGCTGATCACCTCATCGGGCGCGGGATTTGTCGCCAGCGGCTTGGCCGGCGAGCCCATGATGAATGCGCAGCCGGAGGTCAGCAGCGATACGGCGGCAGCGGCCGCCAATTTGAGGGCTTGCATGGTCGTGGTCGTATCCGATGAAGAGAATAAGGCGCTGCGGTATTGACCTACTTGGTGGAGGCAACCGCGTCGGAGAACTGGAAGATCTCGGTGTAGACCGGCGAACTCCAGTAGGTCAGTCTTGCGCCCAGCTCGTCGCGGGCGGCCTTGTAATCGCCCAGCAACCCCGCGTAGGTCAGATAAGTCTTGTCCGACTCACCGTAAAAGCGCGTAAACGATCGGGACATCAACGGGGTGCCCTCGGGGTCCTTCAGGGCGTACTCGATGATCGTCATCGGCTTGTACGAGTCGGTGGCCGATGTGGCCCCATACCCCGTGCTGACGCGCAGCCACAGCTGCATATAGCCATCGGTGGGAACCAGGTCGGCGGACGTGCTTTGCGACAGATCGTCGCTGCCGCCAGGCCGCGTCACTTTCGTCACTTTCACCTGCCGGCCGTCCTTTTCCAGCTGATCGCCGATTTGCCGGGCGAATGTCTGATTGATGCTGTCGTCGGGCAGGTTGTCCGCGATCAGCTTGGAGAACTCCTCAGAGCGTCGCACCGTGCGCGACTTGGAGTCCAACTTGTGCGCGGCGTCGGCCCCCAGGCCTGCCAAGAGGCCAATCGGACCCAGGATGCCCAGCAGGCCCACCGACTTGGATCCCCCCAGATCCACCACCCCGAAATCGTCAGCATGATAGAAAATTTCGACCTGCTTGCCCGACTGGATCACTGTCCGGTTGGCCTGCTTGTCCCGTTCGTATCTGGGCGTAGGCTGTTTAACCGCGCAACCACTCAATACCAGTACCGCCATTACTGCCACTGCGAATAGCTTTTTCATTTCTTATTCCGAACGTGGCCGCTGCTTTGGCGGCCAGGGTAAAGGGACATGCTTGGAGAATGAACCGGGCGCCTGCGATCACGTGCCGGCGAAGCTGGCGTAGCCCGCACCCCAGGGTGGTCGATCCGCGATGCGGACGATCACTTTGATGACGACAGGGGTCCAAGTACTAACGGCGAATGGCGCGGGATATTAAGTGCGCCGGAGCAGGATGCGTTGGGCGTTGAAGGACTTTACGCCGAGAAGATGCGTTGTCCAATCAGATAAGTCTGAGATTTCTGCGTTTGGTGAAGCGGGTGATTGGCTTTGAATAAGGTGTCAGACTACGCTTTTCGAGGCCGCCCACGGGCTTTGGATACAACCCGTCGCCCCAGAGACAGTTCAAGTGCTGCTTTGAACTCATCATCCGCTGTCGGATGACCTTCTCTACTCGCTCGGCGCATCAATGCCACCTCATCCGCAGATTCCTGGCTCCGCACATAATCTTGATATGTCATGCGGCGCGGCCGCTCGTCGACGGCCAATGCCAAATACACTGGATGCAGATCAAGCCTAGAGCTATCACATGACCCCATCCTCGCCCGATAGCTGGACCACTGATAGTCTTCGTAGCGCGCGACCATCCCCGCCCTGACGGGATTGAGTTCTATATATCGCATACAGGCCAAAAGGTAGGTTTCTGTCTGGACGACGCTCGATTTATATCGAGATTCCCACAGAGAGCCAGATCGCCTCGACCGATCATTGAAGCGCCGAGTCGCACGCCTAGCGACCTCTTTCATTAGTCGAGCTACCCCACTCACGTCATCGCCAGGCGTAAGTAGAAGATGCACGTGATTCGTCATCAGGCAGTAAGCGTGCAACTGTACGCCTAGGTCGACTTTCTTCTCATTGATATCAGCGAAATAAGCGCCGTAGTCATCCGCTGACACGAATACCGCTTGACGGCTGTGACCTCGCTGTACAACGTGATGCGGGCAGTGGGGAACGATTAATCGGGGCAGCCTGGGAGCCATGGCCAAAAACGTAGTCTGACACCATATTTGACTTCGCCCCGCACCCCAAACCTCTGATTTGAAATAGGTTTCCCTGGAAATTCGTGGGGAAACCTCAGAGTCGGACACCTTATTTCAGAAAGCTCGCCCAGTTGTACTTCGGTGCACTCAAAACACGTTCACCATTCTGCGCCGACTACAGCTAAACGCCTGACGGCCAAGACGGTATCTTATTTACATTATTTTCCGGCCAAAACAATATTAGTGATTATTGCTACCGCCCCTCTCATATATCATTTTTATCTCTTTAACAAATTTATCAACGACCCCCCTCGGCCCAAAAACTTTCAACCCTATGAACGTCTCGGCTTCAATAATTATTGTGCCCTCAGCCATTTTCATAGTTAATCTTTCAACATATTGAGACCCACCGACTCCAGAAAATCTATCCAACTCTATTGCATTGTTGTTCGACAATACAATTGCGATCGCATCTCGAAGATCATCATCATATTCTTCACCAAGATTAACAACTATCTTTTCTGTGCTCATCTTGCATACCCCAAATCTCTCCCGCCAGGACGAGAGGCAGATTGAATTATTTTTTTTCTTCATCCTCGCCATTTCGCTGCTCTATTCTTCTACGCTTTAACCATCCGCGTGGATAGGGCGTCCGCTCAAAAGGGCGAATACCTAACTGTGACGCCCTTGCGGAATACCCACCGATCAGTGCAAAAACAAATCCCACGCAATACACCCAACCGGTATCCCAAATCTCGAAATCTAGAAAAATAAAGGCCACCCCAATTATCAGGATTGGATATCTAAAGACAGGCGATATATTGCCTTCCTTGGTAAAGAGGCGATAGCAAAAATCGATAGCATTGTTTACTTTAGTTTGCATATCAATTTTTCAGATATTCGCCTATTTCATTGAAAATAACAGCACCATTTGGCACGACCGTCCCCACTCTTTTCACGGCCAAATCGATCCCGCCGCCAGCTATATATAAGCTTTAGGATTCGGCCGGATCATCTGTCCCAACCCACCCAGGAACCAACCGCTGACATCGGAGCCCTTAGCAGCTAATTGAATAGCAATAAAGTGTCAGACTACGCTTTTCTTGGCCGCCCATGGGCCTTGGATAGAACCCGTCGACTACAGCTAAACGCTTAACGGGAAAGACGGTATCTTATTTATTACAAGTATTGTCTACTTTTACGAGTGCCCGGAAAACCCGGGTTAGCTCAGACTACGTTTTTAAAGGACCCTCTTCAGGCCGAAATGTAAATTGACACCTTATTTTTCAGTCATTTTTTTTGTTTCCAGCCTCACCATCTCTTGCGACGCCGCCTTCCTTCTTTTGCAAGCCAGCCCGGAGGATAAAGGGCATCCTCAAACGGCTTTATTCTTAACGCGGTCGCTTTTCCGGAAATTCCGCCGATGCCCGCCAGAACAAGGCCAACTAGGTAAATCCAACCGGTATCCCATATCTTTACGTCCAATAAAATCAAAGCGACGCCGAAAATCGTCAAAATAAATTGACATACCATCCTAATAGAACCATCTCGAATGAACCAATCTCTCATCCCCACTCCACACTAATTTGCATACCGACTCTTGATTTTAAATAATAAATAAGGTGTCAGACTACGTTTTTCGAGGCCGCCCACGAGCCTTGGGCACAACGCGTCGCCCTAGAGATAACTCAAGTGCAGCGCTAAAGTCACCATCAGCAGTAGGATGACCTTCTCTACTCGCTCGGCGCATCAATGCCACCTCATCCGCAGATTCCTGGCTCCGCACATAATCTTGATATGTCATGCGGCGCGGCCGCTCGTCGACGGCCAATGCCAAATACACTGGATGCAGATCAAGCCTAGAGCTATCACATAACCCCATCCTCGCCCGATAGCTGGACCACTGATAGTCTTCGCAGCGCGCGACCATCCCCGCCCTGACGGGATTGAGTTCTATATATCGTATACAGGCCAACAGGTAGGTTTCTGTCTGGACGACGCTCGATTTATATCGAGATTCCCACAGAGAGCCAGATCGCCTCGACCGGTCATTGAAGCGCCGAGTCGCACGCCTAGCGACCTCTTTCATTAGTCGAGATATCCCACTCACGTCATCGCCGGGCGTAAGTAGAAGATGCACGTGATTCGTCATCAGGCAGTAGGCGTGCAACTGAACGCCTAGTTCGACTTTCTTCTCGTTGATATCAGCCAGGTACGCGTCGTAGTCATCCGCCGACACAAATACCGCTTGACGGCTGTGACCTCGCTGTACAACGTGATGCGGGTAGTAAGGAACAACTAATCTGGGTAACCTGGGAGCCATGGCACAGTTATCCAACAACATAACTGCCGCAGCCTAGCACTCGCGTCAACGGCTGACGAACAGAGGTGGATAAATAAGCCTCACCTTCCTGCCCGCGTCAGCTCAGGCTCAGTTTCGGCCAAAAACGTAGTCTGACACCTTATTTAATCACCTTTCCGCGAATCGTTTGAGTTCGCTTCGCACCTCAAGCCTCTGATTTGAAATAGGTTTCTCCGGAAATTCGTGGGGAAACCTCAGAGTCTGACACCTTATTTTCAGGAGATAAATCCCAAAATTCTCAAGTCACTTTTAAGCTCGCTTGCGTCTTCCGCCGGAATTTTTTTCAGCATATCGGAAAGCTCATTTTCATCGAGTATCTTTCTGATAGCGCCTCGGTGGTATTCCTGAATGTTCTCCTTCGCGCGCCCAGCGTCAAGTATCAGAGAGAGGACCTCAAGCATTAGCTTCTCCACTGGAGTATCAAAGGAATTATCGAATTCACCATATGCATAACCGACCTCACTCTCCCCCTCCGACCATCGACTTTTGTGATTTAGCTTGGTTCTGCAATAGCCATAATAACGACTCAAAAAATATTCGCGTAACTCTCTATACGTTGTAATTTCTTCCATTACGGCACTCCCTTTGGGGGACGAAGCATAGCGTCATTGTTATCGAGAATTTTTACTAAGATGTTTGGATATCGTATATTAAATTGCTCGACCGCAAACAAACAACTTTCACACGCTCTTTTTTCGGTAAATATAGTCACCGTCCCTCTCATCGATGAATTTCCCGCTAACTGATCAGCAATATTGTCGAGAATTATATATTCTGTATCTGTGGCGCGATAAACCATGCGACCAGCTTTGTTAGGCACCTCAAAAGCTATGAAATTCCCGCTTCCCGATCCCACCAGCCCCTTACCTGCTTCAGAAACCGAACTATGTGCCGCCATTTGCGTAGGAACTCCTGGGATATCTATTTCTGCAACTGCGACGTTACCGCTTCGCTTTAAGTCAGATGGCAGTCCAGCCCGCACAGTCATCACTCTTTGAGCTAGATAGTCCGTATCAATCGGGCGTGGAGCAATCCTCTCACCAATGATCTTTGCATTAAGATTTTCGAATATTTTTAATACTCGAGCATTACTCAGCAGAGCAAAGGCAATCTCCTTATCTTTCGCACCAAGATAGCCCGCCGCCCCTCTTACGATTTCATCCTCAGTAATGCCACCTAGCAACAATGCGATTTGTCGGTCGATCAACTCCACGCTTCCAGGGTCATCTTGATACAGCTGTTTTGCCTCTTCCAAGGACTCAATCGCACCTTTAATACTTGAGTACTTTGCCGCGCAACTGGTGCCGCATGGTATTCCAAGATAGGCCTCTGCATTTGTGACGTTCTGGCTGGCAGTCAGACCGGGATCTCTCTTACCAAATCGAGCCTGCTGCTCAGGCGTCCACGAGCCATCCACATTGCCATTGAGCAAGTAGTCCCGCCGTTCCGCAGCACTGGCGGTGAATAACGATGCGGGCTTATTGTTAGCTATGTATTGCCGGGCGAATTCGTCACGACCCGAGTTATCGACAGCATCCGCTCGCTCGTCGACAATGGCATACCCCGCAGACAACAAACGCTGGTATGCCTCTTCCAACGAAATGTTCTGTCCCGTCACTTCCGAGACGTACTTCCGCATCCCTTCGGCGTTTTCCTTTGCCCACTTGCGCTCGTCAGGGTGAAGTTGCCGGTTATACATGTTGGCAGCAAGAGCCCCACCTGCGCCACTGCCGCCACCGATGAGGCCACCGGCGGTGCCCGCGATAACGTTAGTAATTACATCCGCGACCTTATCTCTGAGTTCGGGGGGAAGATCCGCTACAGCCTTCTGTATTTGCTCCTGCACCAGGTTGCTTGCCACGTCGCCCGCAACTGTGCCGGCGATTGCCCCAAGTACGTTGCCTCCCCCAAGAGCGGCCCCAACTCCCGCCACTACAGCGTGTAAAGCAATCGAACCCTTCTTCCCTTCACCCCAAAGCTCGGGGTTCTCCTTCGCAAGATCCTTCAGCACATCCCCCGCGATCTGCATCCCCAGCTGACCAAACGCCTGCTGGAATTCGATCTGCTCGCGGACCTTGTCCTTGTCGAAGATCTTGCCAATGCTGCCGTTCGCGCCAGCCGTGTCGCGACTCAGCCCCGCAGTGCTATCCCGCCCCGTGTCCTTATCCGACCGCACTTCAATCGTGCCCGCCGATACTGCAGCACGGGTCGTACCGGATTCGCTACCGCTGGTGGTCGCAAAACTCAGCCCCGACGGCCCGCCGCCTAGCGCATCGCCTTTATTGGGCTTATCAAACGCGCCAGACATGCCCAGGCTGAGTCCCACCGTGGTCGACTTATAGTCCGCCTTGTTCTGCAGGTCGCGGAACCCCAGCGTTTCCGTGGACAGCCAGTTCTTGGTCGCCTCGGCGTCGCTGGCGATGACAGCGCCCGTCAGCTGCGTATGCTTGCCGACGTAGATGTCATAGCCACCCTTGCCTGCGTACAACCCCGTCTGTTCCACGACGCTGTCGTAGTTCGACTTGGTCTTGCCTTGGCTTGCACCGATATAGGCGTTGCCGGACATGGAACCGAAACTGAAACTGGCGCCTGCATTGGCCTGCTGTTGCTTGGCGTCGTAGCGGTCCGAATCCTGCTGGCTGGTCAGGATCAGATTGCGGCCGATGTCCGCGCGAATACTGTCTGCGCGCGCCTGGGCGCCTTCCAGAATGGTGTCGCCGCCGGAGATCAGGGTCAGGTTGTCGCGCGCGCTGACCTGGGTTTCGCGGTAGGTGGTGCCGTTACCCTTGGCGTTGCCGCTACCGACATAGCCGCTGGCAAAGATATTGATGCCGCCACCGCTGCCGCTGTCGGATACGCCGATACCCACGCCAAGCTTCCAGCCGCTGTTTTTATTGGTGGACACTTCGGTGGACGTCAGCGCCTGGCTCTGCAACATCAGGTCGTTGGTCGCCGCCAGCAACACGTTCTTGCCGGCCAGGTCGCTGCCGATGATGGACAGGTTGCCCGTGCCGGCTACGCCCTTGTCTCCCAGCGCAACGATGGAGATGTTGCCTCCTGCCATGACGGATGAGCCAAACGCCGACTCTTGCGTGCGCTTGGTTTCGCTGACGGACTTGCTGGCGCCGATGCTGATCTGGATCTGGGCGCTGGCTGCCTCCTTTTCAGCTGCGGTGGCCTTCGCCCCCTTGGCCGTGTCCATCGTCCGCTTGGCTTGCACCGCCTGATACGCGGCCTGCCCGACCTTGACCGCGGCCAGGCGACCGCTCTTGGCTTCACCCGCCTGCTCCAGCGTGCCCTGAATCTGCTGTGCAGCACCCAGCATGCCGCCCGCCACGCCAATGGTCAGGCCGGATTGCTTGAACTCGTGGTACTCATGCTGACGCGCCTCACCCACACCAGCGATGATGGCGACGTTGCGACCAGCGATGGAGATATTGCCGTCCTGGGCCAACAAGTTGCTGCCCATGACGCCCACATCGCGGCCAGCATCGATGATGAGGTCACCGCCAGCACTACCGATGGTGCTGGCGGAATAGCCGCCGCTGGCGCCGCGGTTCCAGTCCGTGCGTTCTTGCTTGTTGTAGCCCAGGCTGAAGCCGCCTCCGCCGCCCAGACCCGACTTCTTGACCTTCTCGTACTGGTAGTCCTTGTAGGTTTCATCTTTGGCCAGGACTTGAAGATCGCGGCCGACGCCGATCTGCACGTCGCGGTCACCCACGACGTTCGAGCCAACGACCGTCATGTCGCGGCCAGCCAGCATCACGACCGAATCACCGCCGAACGTCGAACTGACCCCTTGCGTCCATTCCGTCTCGCGGATGCGATGCGTGGTCTTGCTCGACAGGAAGCCCTTGGTCTTGTAATAAATCTCGTTGTAGGTGTACCCGCTGGAATCGCCCGCGAGTATGTTGATGTCGCGCCCGGCCCCTACGGCCAGTTGCTTGTCGGACGCCACTTGTGCAGCGATGGCGTTGACATCCTGCGTCGCGATCAGCGTGAGGTTGCCACCTGCGGCAATCTGCGTGCCAACATCTTCGGTCGTGCGCATCTCCGCCCGGTTCTTCTTGCCGAAGTCGTGCGATTCCCCGTACCGCGTACCGGCGGCCGTCAGGTTGATATCGTTGCCCGCGCGAATGGTGGCATCGTCCTTGGCGGCGATAGCCGCGGCCTGGGCGTTGAAATCCCTGCCCGCCTGTGCGCTCAAGGTGCCCGCATCGACGCGCGCCACGCCATCAACGATCGTGTTGCTGATACCCCCGCGCACGTTCGACTGGGTGCTGGAAGTCAGATTGATATCCCGGCCCGCAACCAGCGTGACCGACTCGCCCTTGAGCAGACCCGCCAGGTTGTCGATGTCGTTGCGCGCGTTCAGGTTGACGGTCTTTCCCTGCATGGCGCCGACGCTGTTGCGCACGTTCTGCGCGTCGACGACCAGCGCGTTGCGCGCGCCGATGGTGCCGCTGTTGTTCACATCACCCGTTGCGCTGATCTGGGTATCGCGGCCCGCGATCAGCGAGCCGTCGCCGCGCAGGTCGCTGGGCTTGACCGCCAGGTACACCTGCGGGGTCAGCACCTTTTGCTGGGTGCCGTCGGGCAAGGTGACGGTCTGCTCCACCAGCCAGACAATGTCGCCGGTCAGGTGGCGCATCTGGTCTTCGGACAGCGCCGTGCCGATGGTCAGCCCGAACTCGCCTGCAAAGTCGGCGCCCGCGGCAAGCAGCGCCTTGTACTGGGTTTCGTTGTCGGTGTAGTCGCCCACGAAACGCTGGCCGCTGGCGAGCATGACCTGCTCGGCCACCAGCTTCTGTTCATAAAAGCCGTCGCCCAGGCGCTTGAGGATCGTGCCGGGGTCCTGGTTGAGTTTCTGCAGCAGGAAGTCGCTGGACACCACCGAACGCGAGCCGATGAACTGGCTGTCGGTGGCGATCAGGTACGGCGCATTGGGCGCCTGCATGACGCGGTACAGCGCGCTGGTCGGAATGACGGGCGGCAGAACGACGACCGCGATGGCCTTGTTGCCCGGCAGCGCGATGCGGGTCAGGCTGGCCGGCGGCAGCGCCTGGGTGACGGTACTGGCGCCGGGCGTTTGACCGGATGTCGATACCGCGGTGTTGCCTTGCGCGGCGCCCAGGCCGGTTTCGATACGTTCGGCCAGGACGGTGGCGTTGTAGTCGGACCGGTTGTATTTGCGCGAGTCGTTTTTCTCGTAGGTATAGGCCATGGTGCCTACGCGGTCGACCGTGCGCAGGCCTTCGGCGCCGACGTTGCTGAGCGTGCCGCCTTCGGTTTTGAGGGTTCCGCCGGCCAGGATGCGGCTCTTGTCGTTGACGATGTTGCCGGCCAGACGCGCGTTGCCGCCCACGATGATCTTGCCCGGATCGCTTTGCGTGATGCGGGTTTCGCGCGTGATCTGCGTGACTTCGTAGAAGGTGAAGTCCTTGATCATGCGGTTGTTGCGGAAGTCGGCGTTGAAGTCCTTGATCTTCTCGTTCAACGTGTCGTAGAGCTGCAGGTCGCGCTCGTAGGTGGCCTGTTGCTGGGCCAGGTCCGCAGGGCAGCGCCAACCGCACTCGTCCGGAGTCGGCGGTTTCTTGATGCCGATGGGGCGCTCGACCTCGAAGACCGACCAGATCTTGGCGTCGGGTTTGTACAGGAACTGAGGCGGATTGGTGTAGCAGTTGCCCGCATCGCCGCCGCTGCAGCCGTAATATTCCGCGATGTATGCCAGCCCGATGGGCGCGCTGACACCCGCGCGGCCCTGCTGGTCTTCCTGGATATTGCTGTAGTCAAAGGGCGGGCCGTATTGGCTTTCCGGATAGCGGGTCGACGGCATCAACAGGCGCCGCTCGTCGTATTCACCCATCCAGCCGGGGCCGCGCCCGCAGATGGATTTGACGGTGTTGCAGAACCACATTCCCTCGCCGTCGACGATCTCGGTGGTGCCGTCCAGGCGATAGAACCACTTGGCCTCGCTGCTGACCTCGAACGTTTGGCTGGCGAAGTGCAGGTTGCGATTCTGGATGCTGGCCGCCGCGATGTCGGCGTTGCGCTCCGCTTCGATGGTGGCCGATTCATTGACCAGC